>JAJBVL010000004.1 GCA_020859845.1 Bacteroidales bacterium | reverse complement strand
AGCCGGGGCTTTTTGTATTGTGGACGGTCAGAGGACAGAGGGATAGAGGGTCAGAGGACAGAGGATAGAGGGACAGAGAGTACGAGGGGAAAAGGGACAGACGGATGGCCGTCAGGCGACATCGTAGGTTGGGCGGCTCGCCCGACCGCCCATCGGCACTATTCTTAACCCACTCGAGACCCATCCACGCCTGGCGATAAAGTTAGCGTCGCCTGGGCGGTCGGGCAGGCTGCCCAACCTACGATGTCGCCTGACGTGAAGTTGAAGTACTTTAATCCGATCTGGGAGACGGTTTTTAAGTCTTAAATGACAAGTCAAAAGACCTAAGTAGGAGAAAAATTGCTATATTTGCGTTTTGATAGATAAAGGCTCAAGAGAATATGGAAGGACGACGCAAATATCCTATAGGAATACAGACCTTCGCGACGCTTCGAGAGGAAGGCTACTTGTATATTGACAAAACAGCTGAAATTTATGATCTCATCCACTATCCCTCCAAATACATCTTCCTGAGCCGTCCACGACGTTTTGGTAAGAGCCTGCTGTGCTCTACGCTGAAGTCCTACTTCGAGGGTCGGCGAGAACTCTTTAAGGGGCTTGCCCTGGACCGGCTTGAGACTGACTGGCGACGTCACCCGGTGGTGCATCTGAGTCTTGGAGGCATCAAGACTCAGGATACTGCTACTCTTCGTCAAAACCTACATAATGCCTTGTCGAGGATAGAGGAGACATTGGGAATAGAAGGAAGCGACAATATGCCCCTAAGCGACCGTTTCCAGCAACTGATTGAAAAGCCTGCAAAAATTACCGGCGAAAAGACAGTGGTAATCATCGACGAGTATGACAACCCGCTGCTCAACGTAATCCATCTCGACAAGGAGAAGATAGAGGCTGTGCGCGGCGTGATGTCGGAGCTATACGCGCCGTTGAAGGACTGCGACCCGTGGCTGCGGATGGTGTTCATCACCGGCATCACCAAGTTCTCCCAGATGAGCATCTTCAGTTGCCTCAACAACATCAAGAACATTAGCATGATGCCTCGTTTCGCTTCGATTTGTGGTATCACCCTGCAGGAAGTGCTTACGCAAATGTCCCCTGACGTAGCTGAGTTGGCTAGAGAATTGGGTATAGACCAAGAAGAGGCTGTGGCCAAATTGCGTGCTCGTTTCGATGGTTATGCTTTCTCCGAGGAATCCCCTGAGATATTCAATCCTTTCAGCCTTATCAATTGTTTTGACGAGGGCAAACTGAGCGACTTCTGGTTTGCCACGGGGACGCCTACGTCGCTTATCCAGCTGATGCGCAAGTATGACACCATACCCTCGGAGCTCGACTGCATAGAGGTGGCGGCCACTGACTTCGACACCCCCACCGAGCTTATCAACAACCTCATCCCCTTGATGTACCAGAGCGGCTACCTCACCATCAAGAGCTATAATCCTATCAACGGTCGCTACATCCTCGGCATTCCCAACCAAGAGGTGCGCGTGGGTCTGATGAACTCCTTGCTCCCTCACTACGTGCAGAAGCCTATGCTGGCTCGCAACGTCGTGGGCGACCTCATCGACTATATATACCATGGTGACTTGGAGGGGGCATTGAGAAAGCTTCAGATATTCTTCAAGACCGTCCCCTACTGCGACAATACTAGCTACGAAGGCCACTGGCAGCAGTTGCTCTACGTGGTGATGTCGCTACTGGGAGCGTATGCCGACGTAGAGGTGCGCACGGCCCATGGGCGCGTCGACCTGGCGATGATTTTCGCTGGCAAGCTCTATCTGATGGAGATAAAGATCAACGGCTCGGCTCGCAAGGCTCTGGAGCAGATCGACCGCCAGGAGTATGCGGCGCGCTTCCAACTCAGCAAGCTGCCGGTGGTGAAGGTGGGTATGAACTTCTCCACCAATCCCCGTTCCCGCACCATCACCTCCTGGGCAATCAGCGAGATTTAAGAGGAATTGTCAATTAGAAAGTGTTTCTTTTCTAAATGTGCATCCAAAAAAAATCGTTAAAAGTTTTGCAGGTTGTTTAAATTGGATTAATTTTGTGATTGCAGAGCCAATGGCTCTGACCATACAATCAAAATATTAACTTAACCCTAACAATTTACGTTTTAAGTATGAAAAAACTTTTACGCTTTGCTGCGGCAGTAACTGCTTGTATTGCTGCAAGTTATGCGGGGGGGGGTAAATGCCAGCGAACTGGTACATGACCTTAACCTCGACAGTGCAGAAGTAGTTTATCCTTCCTCTAAGTGGATATATTACTACGAAAATGACAATCGAGTAAAAACAATCGGCTACTCCTTCTCGGCTGATGACAACGATTGGTGCTATAGTAGCATGTATTTATACGAATATGATGAAGAAGGGGTGATAAAAACTATGGGATATTCCTGGTCAGATGATCTCAATTCATGGGAGATGAGCAGTGGCTCTTGGACAATTAAAAGCTATGACAATGCCGGAAATCTTCTATCCACATGTACCAAAATTTGGTCTACTGAGCTAAATGATTGGAAACCGAACCAATTACGTGAAAATGTATACATTGAAACTGGAGAGAAAATGGAGGTTATCGATTCAAATTGGTCAAGCGACCTCAATGATTGGATCCAAAACACTAAGTATGCCCTTACATATGATGAAAATGGCAACCTTTCATCCGAAACTCAATACAAATGGTCTAGCGATGAGAATGATTGGATCATTGACGAAAAATATGAATACACCTATGACCTAAATGGCAACAAAACTTTGGCAGTACAGGAAGGCTTTAGGGGCTACCTCAATGATGCATTTAAATACGAATACACTTATGATGAAGCTGGCCATCTTATTTTAATAAACGACTACCAGTGGAGTGACTATTACAATGACTGGTGGCACTCTTATAAGTCTGAATATGCTTTTGATGCTTATGGCAATGAGACTTGGTATAAGCGTCAAAGGCAATCTTCTGTTTTAGGATGGACTGTCGAGGCCGAATATGAATATGAGTACGGGGACTGGGCGAATAATTTTTATAGTGGTCGTTTTAGTTGCCAAACAATTTATGGTAAAAAAGACTCTGAATGGGTAAAAAACAATTATGAAACTCGTGATTGGGACGAAGAAAATCTCGTCTTAACAAAGACTTGGTATGACATGGAGGGCAATACACTTGCCAATTATGGCATCTATTGCTATTACTTCAGTCCTCGCTCGGAGAGCGCTATCGGCGTAGTAGAAAAGGAAGAAAGTCCTATCAAGGTTGCTGGTCGTGAGATACTGACCAATGGCCAGCCAGTGGCAGTGTATGATATGAGAGGACGTCTGGTATACGCTGGCAAAGGTGAGAATGTCATAGTGCGCCAAGGTGGCACTTATATCGTGCGTTGCGGTTCGAATGCCCAAAAGGTAATTATCCGATAATTTCCTACACCTATCTATAAGCTCCACACGCTAACCGTCTCCTGGGATCCTCGTTGAGGACCCTCCTGGGAGACGGTTTTTATGTCAATAGTGACTAGTCAAATTAGCAAGTAGGGAGAGGCGCGCGAGGGAAGGCGTCGATGAAGGAGCCAGGGGTAGAATTGTAGATGGTCGCGCCTTGGCTACGTGCAAAAGCCTCGATGGAGAAGTAGCCCTTGAAGGCTACGTAAAAGCTATAGATAATCTCATGGAGACGCACGTCGCGATATACGGCCGTGATGCGTTCCTGCTCCCGTTTGTCCTCTTCGTAGAAATGAGGCTGGATGGATACCACCTCATTGGCCTCATTGACTGCCAGTGTTCGCGTCCATGAATGGTCGGCGCCTGCCACATAGATGGTCTTAAATCCCAGCCAGACACCAATCATCAATGAAGGAATAAGGACATTGCGCGGACGCGGCATAGCCAACTGACGCTTCATCAACCATTGACACAATCCTGGCTGCCCCTCTACACCAACGGCATTAAACGCCTGAATCCGCAGAGGATAATCGCTGCGACGGCTTGCCTCCCAAAGTGGTAAGCGCTTAAGAGTAGACAGAGTGGTGTGGGGCACGAAGAGCGTCATTTCCCAGTGGATGCGCTCCGTGAGGGTCTGCATCAATGAAGCCACATTGGGGTTGCTGTCGGCGCTTTCAAAGAAGTGGGGGTCGGCCAGCACATAATAGCGCGGGCGCAGGGTGAAAAACTCAGGGGTGTTGGCAGCAAAATTTACTGCCAACGTGGGGTGGCTCTGCAGACACTCCAGGTGGTGGTCGATGGCTTGGCGCAACGAGGGGCCATTGCCCATAATAATCAGAGGCTGCGACGTATCGGCAGCATTTGAGATAGGGCAATGGCGGCTCTGGAGAGCTACTTTTATGAGAATCTTTGGGATAGTCAATTGACGAAGATAGCTTTAAGCCTCAAGAGTGATTGGCGCGAAAAACTCAGGGCGATGGAAGTCGGGATGAGGAGTGTCGATGGGAGCCCAACTTAGAAAGTGGGGATGCGATGTGGCGTCGGCACATTTGTAGATATTTCCCATCAATGTGATAGGCTTGCCTTTAAACTCTACGCCTATGAGTTCGAGTGGGATTGCCACGATGATATTCCACGAGAACATACCTTCTACCTCCTCAAAGGGACGAGTGCCGCAGGATGCCTGTCGACGCACCTTAGCAAGCTGTTCATCCGATAGGAGCTCAAAGTGCTCGCGGTCGTAGCGACGCGAGGCATACATCGTGCCGATACAGTTAAACTCAAAATTGTAGTAAGGCTTTCGACCCTCGGGAGCAATGAAAAACTCCACGCAGGAGTCTTGGTAAACGTCGGAATTGTTGGTATAGTTGACGGCGCGCAGATAATTGCAGCGCACGAAGAAGTCGAGATAAATATGGGTGCCAGAGTGGGCGACGGCAAACACCGTCAGTGGCGCATAGGGGAACTCCTCGCGCCAGTTGAGGTTGGCCACCGTCTGGCGCGTGCCCTCGTCGTCGAGCACCTTTATAGCCTCATCGAGCGACATCTTGTCAAGCTCTGGGATATAGGGTATGGAAAGCGATGGCGTAGGGCCAAAGGCTGTGGATTGGTTGGATTGCTGTGTCATGGCTAAAAGTATTTGTGAAGATAGGATTGTCTAATAGTTGAGAAGGTCCTTTAGGCCGAGCACAAACCCCACACCGGCCATGATAAGAATCAAGACAGCGATGATGCGGTTGACGAGCCACATAGAGCGCACGTTGAAGTGGGCACGCACCTTGTTGACAAAAAACGTGATGCCATACCACCATATCAATGCCCCGGCTGCAATACATAGATAGCCCACAATATAGTGATAGAAGCGATAGTGGCTATCCATGAAATTGAAGCGGGCAAAAAGACCTATGATGAAGAAGAGGATAAGAGGATTGGAAAAGGTGAAGAGAAATCCGGTGCCAAAATCGCGCCAGTAGGTGTTGGGGGTCTCTGTAGGAGCCTTCAACTGGCGCGAAGGATTGTTGCGAAAGAGGTAGATGCCATAGATGATGAGCACCACTGAGCCCACCACCTGTAGTATCGTCTGATTGTCCTGTATAAAGTCGGTGACGAAGGATAGCCCCAAGCCCGTCAGCAGACAATAGATGATGTCGCTGAGGGCGGCGCCGACACCGGTGAAAAAAGCCGGCCAGCGTCCCTTGTTGAGTGTGCGCTGTATTACCAACACCCCTATAGGGCCCATCGGCGCAGAAATAAGCACACCGATGAGCACACCCGTGAAGATTATGTAGAGCATAGTCGCCATCGACCTGCAAAGTTAGTGAAAATATTTCAGTCTTCCACGTCTAAGAAGTCGTCATCAAAGTCCTCGAGGTCGTCAAGCTCGTCGTCGGCAGGCTCGTCGGGAAGAGGCTCTGGCTCGAAGATAAACTCATCCTCCTCGCGCACACGATGATGGCCGTCGAGCGGACGGTGGGTGATGGCGGGTGTTGACAGCTGATTGGCCTCGTCGGTGATGGCTCCCCAAAGGATATCCTTGAGGTGGTCGATGCCCTCGCCTGTCACGGCAGAGATAAATACGTGGGGCACGTCGGAAGGCAGCGTAGGCTCTATGGCTTCTTTTAGCTCTTGGTCGAGAAGGTCGCTCTTGGAAATGGCCAGTATGCGCTGTTTGTCCATCAATTGAGGATTAAACTCGCGCAGTTCGCGAAGCAGGATTTCATACTGGGCCGTAATATCGTCGGCATCGGCTGGCACAAGGAAGAGCAGCACGGCGTTGCGTTCAATGTGGCGCAGGAATCGTAAGCCAAGGCCGCGCCCTTCGCTGGCACCTTCTATAATGCCCGGAATGTCGGCCATGACAAACGAGCGGTTGTCGCGATAACTTACAATGCCGAGCTGAGGCTCCATGGTGGTAAAGGGATAGTCGGCAATCTTAGGCCGCGCGGCAGAGATGGCGGAGAGCAACGTCGACTTGCCAGCATTAGGAAATCCCACGAGACCAACGTCGGCCAGCAGCTTCAGCTCCAGGATGACGCTCTTCTCGATGGCAGGCTCGCCAGGCTGAGCGTAGCGTGGCGCTTGATTGGTGGCAGTGCGGAAGTGCCAATTGCCGAGGCCTCCACGTCCGCCACGTAGGAGCTTCACCTCTTCTCCGTCTTCGTTGACCTCGCAGAGAAAGTCGCCCGTCTCTGCATCAAAGACCACAGTGCCGCAAGGCACCTCTATCACCACATCTTCGCCATCCTTGCCAAATGATCGGCCCCCGGTGCCTGGGGCTCCATTGCCAGCAAATACATGGCGACGATATTTAAGGGGTAGGAGGGTCCACATCTGGGCATTGCCGCGAAGGATCACATGGCCTCCGCGACCACCGTCGCCTCCGTCAGGTCCACCCTTAGGAACGTATTTAGCACGATGGAAATGGCGCGAGCCGGCGCCTCCCTTGCCTGAGCGGCATAGGATCTTTACATAGTCGATAAAGTTGCTTTCAGCCATGATAAGGTATATACTTGAAGGAATGTTTTAGTGTTTAGGAATATAACAAACTGTTGCCGCGATAAGATTGCTTTCTTTCAATGGCGCGAGGAGAAGTTGTCGCTGTGGTGCATCAGTTCGCAGGCATGGCGATAGTCGGCGGGAGAGCCTATGTCGATCCACGTGCCCGAAATGGGGAAGTAGGCCACATGGGCTCCGTCGGCGATAGCGCGCTCTATGAGATCGGTGGCATCGGTGCGGCGGTCGTGGGGGAGAGCGGCCAGTAGACGGTCGGCGATGATGTAGATGCCAGCATTGGCATAGTAGGCATAGGAAGGCTTCTCTTCAAGACCTGTGACGCGCTGTCCCTCGGTGGTGAGCACAGCGTAGGGCACCGAGAGATTGTAGGGGATAGCGGCGATAGTGATGTCGGCCCCCTCGGCTTGATGCTTGAGATAGAAGTCCTCAAAGGAGATGGAGGTGAGCAGGTCGCTATTCATCACCAGGGTAGCTTTATGGGGAGCCTGTGGAGAGTAGGGGAGTAGCGAAGCAGCGCCGATGGTGCCCAGAGGACGATCCTCTTCGATACACTTCACCTTGACGCCTGCTATGGGCTTCTCAAAGTGGGAGATAAGAGTCTGGGCCATATAGCCCACACTGACCGTGATATCGGTAATCCCCACCTCGGCCAAGGCTATAACGTTGTAGTCGATGATAGGGCGCTCTCCCACCTTGAGGAGAGGCTTGGGAGTGGTGAGGGTCAAGGGGCGCAGCCGCTCACCCTTGCCACCAGCCATCAGCAGGGCGCGCAGGGGGAGAAGGGTGGAGGTCTGGCGCGTATCTATGATGCCGGCTATGCGGCCTTGAGAGTCCAGACGCGGTATGAGCGCTATGCCCTCATGGCGCATGCGACGCACGGCTTCGAGGTCGACCTCGCCAGCGGTGACAGCCCTAAATTGGCGATGCATCACCTCCGTGACAGGGCTTGAGGGCAGTGCACCGGCCAGAAAGCCTCGGCGTATGTCGCCATCGGTGAGAGTGCCACACATCACGCCACCCTCATCGACCACAAAGAGGGTCATCACTTGGCCTGAGAGAGCGTTGAGGGCGCGGAGAGCATCGAGGATAGAGGAGCGGGTGGAGATTATATGACGATTCATGGATGAGATAAGTCAGGGTTAGGACATTGTATTGATAATGGTTTCGGCTACCGCCCAGTCGAGCGGGGTGTCGAGGTCGATGGAATGGTCGCGGCTCACCACGCAGGGCCTGCGGCGCTGCATGGCTCCAAAGGGGGAGCGCCGTATGGCTTCGGGATTGATCACGTAGACAGCGCCGTTGTATTCCCACGCTGGCGGAGCGTCCTGACGGCGTGTGAGCATCCCGTCGCCCTTGGAGATATGGAGAAATCCCGTGGATGGTGAGGTCTCAAAACAGTTGTAGTAGGGGTTGGAGGTGGCCTCAACGACGCTTACTACCATGTCGACATCGGGAGTGTAAAGCTCCAAGCAGCGCTCCACATCCTCCACTGTGCGCAGCGGGGAGGTGGGTTGGAGGAGGCATACCTTGTCAAAGACCACGCCACGGCTTTCGGCCCAATCCATGGCGTCGATAATCACTTCGCGCGTCCCCGAAGTGTCGGTAGCCAACTCGGCGGGACGCATATAGTCGACTATCAGCCCAGCTTCGCGCCCCACGCGTGCTATCTCTGGATCGTCGGTAGAGAGAATGATATGGCTCAAGGGAGCCAGCTTGAGAGCCACCTCGATGGTGTAGCATATCAGAGGCTTTCCAGCCAGTGGCTTAATGTTTTTGTGGGGGATGCCTTTAGAGCCTCCGCGAGCTGGGATGATGTAGAGGGTATCAGCTTTGGGTTGAGACTTTTGAAGGGGGAAGGTGGCTATGGCATCAACGATAAGCTGCAGGGTGTTGGGCTTATAGTAAGGGTTGACGGCCTGCGCAGCAATATCGCGCATCTCCTCAGAGAGGCCGCGGCGTATGGCGGCGGCAATCTTCTCTGGGTCGTGGCTGAGGCAATGGATCACAGAGGGGGCAGCTATGCGACCCTGCTGACGCGGGCCTATGTCGATTGTGGGAATGCCAGCCGATGGCACTTCCACTATGCCACTTGAGGAGTTGCCCACCACGGCATCCACATATTTTAGAGCAGAGAGATAACGGCGATGGCCCAGCGAAGGCACGACGTTGACCCTCTCAGGATGAGCCTGCTGATAGGCTTTGATGCGGTCGATGATTTGCTGGCCGTTAGCGTCGTTGTTGGGGTAGGTGATGAGCAAGGGACGCCCTACCAAGTCAAGCGCGGCAAGGAGCTGCTCGAAGCGTTGTCCCGGGGTGGCTTCAGTGTCGAGCGTTGCTGGATGATAGGTGAGCAGGAGTGTGCCCGGCGCGATAGCAAATCCCAGCGAGGCCTCCAGTTCTTGGCGGCTCATGAGAGGCTCCTGTGAGGAGTAGACGCCAATAGCCCCGGTATTGATGACGGTGGCTGGATCTGCTCCCATTGAGATGACTTTCTGACGATAGGGTTCGGTAGACGTGAGATGAAGCGATGAAAGCTGGGTGATGGCATGGCGAATGGCGTCATCGATGGCTCCCGATGTGGTCTCTCCGCCAGCTATGTGAGCGATAGGAAGCCTCATGATGGTGGCTGCCAGCGCTGCCGCCAGGATCTCGCTACGGTCGCCGAGCACCACCACCATGTCGGGGCGTAGCCGCTCGAAGGCATCAGCCATGCCAGCCATGCAGGCGGCGTCGGCGCGCGCCACATCGGCGGCAGCTCCCTCTCCAGCGATGGGCATGGCCACGCGGGCGGCAATCTGCAGGCCATCGGCCTCTATCTCCTCGACAGTGTTGCCCAAGCGTGGGTCAAGATGCATATTGGTGGCTATAATGGATACCTGACAGTCGCTACGCGCTGACAATGAGCGTGCTATAGGGCTCAGCAGACCCCAGTCGGCACGCGTGGAGGTGATGATGGCGATATGACGCCGTGAGGCTCCGGAGGCCTCTGCGCTATTATTATTCATAATGCAAAGTTAAGGAATAGTCGGGGATACGACAAAATTTAGTAACTTTACAAGCTCAAACCATCGACTATTCTATTTTACACTAACATAAAGACTCCTGTGAATGAACAAAGGCAAGGTATTAGTGACAGGCGCTGACGGATTTATAGGTTCTCACCTTACGCAGCTGCTCCTTCAAGAGGGGTGGGACGTCAGAGCCCTCTGCCAGTACAACTCGTTTAACTACCAAGGCTGGCTCGAAGGCGTGGAGAGCCCTCGGCTGGAGAAGGTGAGTGGCGATGTGCGCGACCCTCATTTCTGTCGCCACATCTCCGAGGGAGTAGAGACGGTATACCATCTCGCAGCTCTCATAGCTATCCCCTACAGCTATGTAGCTCCAGATAGCTATGTAGATACCAATATCAAGGGGACGCTCAACATGTGTCAGGCAGCGCTTGACTGCCGAGTGAAGCGTATCGTGGTCACCTCGACAAGTGAGGTGTATGGCACGGCTCAATATGTGCCTATCGATGAACGTCATCCCCGACAGCCACAATCGCCCTACTCAGCCACGAAGATTGGCGCTGATGCTCTGGCGATGAGTTTTTATAATGCTTTCGATCTCCCCCTCGTCATAGCTCGGCCCTTCAACACCTATGGGCCGCGCCAGAGTGCACGCGCCATTATCCCTACCATAATCACGCAGATAGCCAATGGTGCCCGACAAATAAAGGTGGGGAGCCTGGAACCTACCCGCGACTTTAACTATGTGGCCGACACCGCTGCCGGGTTTATAGCCCTTGGCACAACCCCTGGCCTCGAGGGACAGGAGCTTAATATAGCCACTGGGACGGAAGTGAGCATGGCCGATACCCTGCAGACCATAGCTCGACTGATGGGCCAGGATGTGGAGTGGGTCACCGACCCTCAGCGGCTACGACCAGGCAAAAGCGAGGTGATGCGCCTCTGTGGCGATGCATCCCGTATAAGACAGTTGACGTCATGGCAGCCACGCTACACCCTTGAGCAGGGGCTGCAGGAGACGATACAGTGGTTTTCCAACCCCGACAATCTCAAGCGCTATAAATGGAACGAATACAATCGTTGACGAGCCTCAACATGCTCATGCTCGGTGGAGCTAAGCGGGTGGCTATGGCTCGCCGCTTTAAGGAAAGCGCAGCGCGGCTGGGCTACGACCTCCACGTGTATAGCTACGAGCTATCGGAGGATGTGGCTATAAGCCTTGAGGCCGACGAGGTGATTGTGGGGCTACGCTGGAGCGACCCGGCGGTCGATGCCGACCTGCGCAGGGTGGTGGCCGAGAAGGACATACGTCTGGTGGTGCCCTTTGTGGATGGCGCTATCCCTGTGGCCTCGCGATTGTTCTACAAGAAGAGGGGGCACCGAACCAGCGAGCCGTTTGCTCCGGTAATGGACTCGGAACGCTGCTCTTGGCTCAACGACAAGGTTAAGAGCGCCGAGTGGTTTGAGAGCGAGCGATTGCCTATACCAGACACCTATTGCCGAGAAGGAAGGCCTCTCCGCTTCCCTGCAATAGCAAAGCCTCGCTATGGAGCGGCTTCCAAGGGGCTATGCAGGATGAACAATGCCGAGGAGTATGAGACTTGGCTTTCAGATGGCCACAACCCCGACGATTACCTAATACAGCAGTATATCGACAAGGCCGAGGAATACACTGTGGATTGTTATATCGATGGCGATGGCATCATTAGAGCCGTAAGCCCACGGAGGCGTATAGAGGTGGCTGGCGGTGAAGTGGTGGTCACAGAGACCGTGGCTAAAGGTGTCATGCTTGACCAGATGGTTGACTTGGCTGAAGTCATCATTCAGCGCCTGCAACTTGTGGGAGCCGTCACTATCCAGCTGCTACGCAACGCCTACGGGGCCTTGGCGTTGATGGAAATCAATCCACGCCTGGGAGGAGGCGCTGTAGCCTCTATCAACGCCGATGTAGACCTTCCCGGCATGATTATTGCCGAGACTGGCGGCTACGTTATGGAGCGCCAATGGCCCACTCCAGGAGTGAAGACTACACGATATCTTGATGATATAGCTTTTAAAGATGGCAAACGATACAAGAAATAAAAACAAGACACCCCACACGATTATAATAGCAGAAGCGGGCGTGAACCACAACGGCGACATGAGCATGGCATGCCAGATGGTGAAGGAAGCAGCGCGTGCTGGTGCCGACTATGTGAAGTTTCAGACGGCGGTGCCCGAGCTGGTCATCTCCGAGATAGCCCCTAAGGCAGCTTATCAAGAGGCCACCACCGGCAGCGGACAGAGCCAGTTGGAGATGTGCCGAGCCATCCATCTGCCATTGTCGGCCTATGCACCCCTGGCGCAGCTATGTCGTGAAGAGGGTATAGGCTTTATGAGCACGCCGTTTGACTTGGTGTCGATCGACACGCTGGCAGCTCTCCGAATGGACTATTGGAAAATCCCCTCAGGGGAGATTACCAATCTCCCATACCTGCGCAAGATAGCTTCAATAGGAGGGAAAGTGATACTCTCCACTGGCATGAGCACTCTCGACGAGGTGGAGAAGGCAGTAGAAATACTCGAGGCTGGTGGGCTTATCAAGCGCCGTAATATCTTCCTGCTTCACTGCACCACCCAATATCCTACTCCCATCGACGATGTCAACCTACGAGCCATGGACACCTTAAAACGTCTCCATTGTGGGGGAGTGGGCTATAGCGACCACACTCAAGGCATCGACGTGGCGCTGGCGGCGGTGGCTCGCGGTGCCCGAGTGATAGAAAAGCATTTCACCCTCAGCCGCATGCTCAAGGGCCCTGATCATCAAGCATCGTTGGAACCCGATGAGTTGGCCGAGTTGGTAAGACGTGTGAGAGTCGTTGAGAAGGCTTTGGGAAGCAAGGATAAGAAAGTGGCTCCCAGCGAAGCTGCCAACATGGTGGTGGCTCGTAAGAGTATAGTGGCTGCGCGCGACATTGCCGAAGGAGAGATGCTGACCGAGGAGAACATCACTGTGAAACGTCCGGGCAATGGCATTTCGCCTATGCTATGGGACTCCGTCATAGGTCAGCGCGCTCCACGCCCGTTTAGATATGATGAGTTGATAGAATTATAGAGAGATAGAGAGATAGAGAGATAGAGAGATAGAAAGATAGAAAGACAGAGATTATGGCAGAGCGACTTGACCTTTCCCTTCAACAACGCTTGCAGCAGAAGCTTTCTCCGCTGCAGGTGCAGTATGTGCGCCTGCTCGAAATGTCTGGCGCAGAGCTTGAGGATGAGGTAAGACGCGCCCTCGACGATAATCCGGCCCTGGAGCAGGTGGAGACTGAAGCCCCGGCCGACACTGAGCTTTATGGCGCTGATGATGAGGCCTTCAATGAGAGCTCCGAGGAGCTGCAGCGCGCCGATTATGCCAGCGAGGATGACATCCCTTCCTACCGTCTGGAGACCCACAATGTCGACAAGGACACCCAGTGGCATGAGCCAGTGGCTGTGGATAGCGGTGAGTCGCTCTTTGAATATGTCATGGCTCAGCTGCGCCAAGGCTCCATGAGCGAGCGAGAGCTGACGCTGGCCAGACTAATAGTAGGCAATCTCGATGATAATGGCTACTTGACGCGCACCCCTTCCCAACTTGTCGACGACGCTGCCATGCAGGAGGGGTTGACGGTGAGCATTGGGGAGCTGCGCCAGGTGTGGGACGCCGTAAAGGCGTGCGAGCCTCCCGGGGTAGGGGCTGCCGACCTGCGCGAATGTCTTATCCTGCAGCTGCGCCAGATGGAACAACGTCCAGTGGTAAGCTTGGCGCTCGAGATTATCCGCGACTACTACGACGTGTTCTCCCTCATGCACTACCAGCGGCTGGCATCGATGCTCGGCATTAGCATTGAAGAACTACGCGAGGCCCTCGACGTGATAAAAGGCCTTAACCCTAAGCCTGGCTCCGCCTTGACGGGCAACGAGAGCGAGGATAGGCTACGCCATATCACGCCCGACTTTGTGGTGGAGGTAGATGGTGAGTCTGTGACCCTATCGATGGTCAACACTCCGCCACATCTACAGATAGAGCAGACATTTGCCTCTGTCGATGAGGTAAAACCGGGGCAACGCCTCACCCGAGGACAACTTGAGGGGATGGCTTTCATCAAGCAGAAGCGCGATGAAGCCGACCTCTTTATCAAGGTGGTAGGGATGAGACAAAACACCCTCTATCGCGTGATGACGGCCATCATGCGTCATCAGCGCGATTTCTTCTTGACAGGCGACGAGCTAAAGCTGCGACCAATGATTCTCAAAGATATTGCACAGGAGACGGGCTACGATGTGTCGGTGGTGAGCCGAGCCACGCAAGGAAAGTATGTCGCTACGCAGCATGGGGTGTATCCTCTTAAATTTTTCTTCAACGAGCGTCCAAAAGATGATGTGGATATGTCGATGCATGAAATCTTAGCGGCCCTCAGAATTGTTATAGAGAAAGAAGACAAGAGCCACCCTCTGAGCGACGAAGAGCTTACTAAGCAGATGAAAGCGCAAGGCTACGACATAGCCCGACGGACGGTGGCAAAATACCGCGAGAAATTGGGGCTCCCAGTGGCGCGTCTCCGACGGCAACTGTGACCCTCCCCCGCCATCCACCTCACCCTCAACTACTATAGATTTATGAACAAGCTTGCCCACTTTTTCTCCTTCATCTTCAGCCCGCTGCTGTTGCCCACCTATGGAGTGATGATAGCGATGTTTTGCACGGTGCTCTGCTACGCCCCCGAGAGGGTGAGATGGAGCGTGATAGGCGTCACGTTTGTACTGACGTGCTTTGTGCCGCTGCTTGCCATAGGGCTAATGCTCAAGCTGGGTCTTGTCAGTGATCCAGGCCTCAATAAACGCACGGAGCGTACACTCCCCTTCCTCATCACTCTCTTGAGCTATGGGGCCTGTGCCCTCTATCTCCATTGGGTCAACGGCCCTATGTGGCTCGTGATGTTTATGGTGGGAGCCATGGTAGCGGCCATCGTGTCGGCCATTATCAATCGGTGGTGGAAGATTAGCGCGCATGGAGCTGGAGTGGGTGGACTTGTGGCAATGACCTTTAGGATATGGATTGATGGGGTGGCTGCTCCCTACGTGATGTGGCTCATCATCGGGGCCATCATGGTGGCAGGCATTGTAGGCACCTCTCGGCTCATCCTCCAGCGCCACACCCTCCTTCAAGTATTGGCAGGCACAGCCAATGGCTTCCTCTGCGTCTTCTTCCTCTCCGCCATCCATTAATCCCTCGCAATTCCCCGTTACCACTCCACGCCTTTAAAACTAGACCACAAAACAACATAATAAAATTAACTTCAGATACAATATGCACCTGTCGGTTATA
>JAJBVL010000036.1 GCA_020859845.1 Bacteroidales bacterium | reverse complement strand
CGGCGATAGAGCCGAGGTTCTTCTCGAGCTTAGCGCGCTGACGTGTGATCTGGAGCTTCTCACGCTTTGAGAGATTGTCAAAGGTGCCATCCTTGGTCATCTTGTCGATGGAGGTCATCTTCTTCACGGCCTTGCGGATCGTGGGGAAGTTGGTGAGCATACCGCCTGGCCAGCGTTCGATCACAAATGGCATATTGACTGATTGTGCCTTGTCGGCAACAACCTTCTTGGCCTGTTTTTTTGTAGCAACAAAGAGCACCTTCTTACCCGATTTTGCGATGCCTTTGAGAGCTGCTGCGGCCTCTTCTACCTTAGCGGCAGTCTTGTAGAGGTCGATAATGTGGATACCATTGCGCTCCATGAAGATGTAAGGAGCCATTGCAGGATTCCATTTTCTTTTGAGGTGACCAAAATGGCAACCTGCTTCTAAAAGTTGGTCAAATGTTGGGGTTGACATTGATTTAATTGTGGGTTGTTTACGTTCTTTAAATTCAACACTGAAGTAGAGGCGACTTGTTAAGTCAAGAGTGACAAGTCAAAAGTCAAGAGTGACAAGTCAAAAGTCAAGAGTTGTTGACTGAGCCAATCATCAGTATTTAGATACTAAACTCTGGATAAAAGCGATTAACGCTTTGAGAACTGGAAGCGCTTGCGGGCCTTGGGCTGACCGGGTTTCTTACGCTCTACAGCGCGAGGGTCGCGGGTCATGAAGCCTTCTACACGCAGAGCGTGCTTGTCCTCTGGGTTGATCTTCACTAAGGCGCGAGCGATAGCAAGGCGGAGAGCCTCGGCTTGGCCTTTGTAGCCACCACCATCAAGGTTGACGCGGATGTCGTACTTCTCAACGCAATCCAGGGTCTTGAGGGGCTGCTTCACGATGTACTGAAGAATCGAAGAGGGGAAATACTTGTCGAGGGGACGGTGGTTGATCTCGATGTTGCCGCTGCCTTCTTTAACGATGACGCGAGCTACGGCGGCTTTACGGCGTCCTACAGCATTGATTGTCTCCATACTCCTAATCATTTAATTTTGTTGATGTCGATTGGTTTGGGGTTCTGACCAGCAAAAGGATGCTCTGGGCCGTTGTACACATGCATGTTCTCGATAATCTTGCGACCAAGACGGTTCTTTGGGAGCATGCCCTTCACTACCTTGATAAACAGGGGGTGGTAGCCAGGCTTGATGTGCTTGTTAAACGACTTCTTCATCAGATCCTCGGGAGTGCGGGTACGCTGTCCACCAGGATAACCGGTAAAGGAAAGATATTCACGGTCGGTCATCTTGTTGCCGGTGAGCTTCACCTTGTCGGCGTTGATAACCACCACGTTGTCGCCACATTCAACATTGGGCGAATAAGACGGCTTGTTTTTGCCGCGCAGTATCAGAGCTATCACGGAGCAGAGGCGTCCGAGAGTCTGATCGGTAGCGTCAATCACTACCCATTCTTTTTCAACGCTTTGAGCGTTGGGGGTTAAGGTTTTGTAACTTAAAGTATCCACTTTAATGCTTTGGTTAATAATGAATTGTTTGAGGGTTGGCACCACGGGGGCCGGCCAGAGCCTTCACGCGATGCTCGCCCTGATGATTAAACAGGACATAATCGGGGCTGCAAAGTTAGTCATTATTTCCCACATTGCAAAGCATTTGCGAGGATTTTTGTGTTTGGGAAGGGATTTTACTCCAGAGGGGCTAAGGGGGAAAGGGATGGAGGGGTTTAGAGCTTTACGATTCTGACAGCATGGAGGATTGTAGTGCCACGCTGAGGGGTTAGAGCTATGTCGATACCCGTGTCGGAGGGGCTTACCTCCACGTCTACTCTCAAGTCGAGGGGGTGTTGACGCCCCACTTCTTGCCTCACGTCGAGGCTCTCTCTGACAGTCTTGCCGTTGATTTCCACTCTCATAGCATTGTCGCTTTCCTCATGGATGGCGTCGTTGCCAAGAGCGTAGGCCAAGGCCTCATAGGTCTCTTTGGAGAGGTCGGCCCAGTGGAGATATACGGCGTAGCGTCCCGGGGCCACATCGGCCTTGAAATGGCTCAGTCCGCAGCGCGCCGTCTGATATAGAGGGTCGAGGGTGGTCGTCAACACCCCGATATCGGAGGCTGGAAGTTGTCCAGCCCAGTTGGCCACTTTGAGTGGTTCGCCTCCTACGTATCCCCACCCTCGCTCTGGGGTGTATTCTTGGTCAGGCATCCACGAGAGGCCGCTCTCGGGGTCGTGGAAGTAGCGTGAGGAGCCAAGCATCACGTTGAGTTGGGTGAAGGTAGATGGGTCGAGGCCTGGGGCCACGCCCACCACCTCGATGTCGAGCGTCGCGGTGGCGCTGTCGGTGATAGCTACCAGGCGGTTGAGACCGTCATGTAGTTCTGGAGCTATCTCTAAATAGCCTTTCAAGGGTGAGCCGTTGGCTATCTCGCGGCCGTCGTGGGTCACCCTCACCCAGGGCCGATTGCTATACACCCTCATGCCCATCCTCGCCACTCCTGAAGAGTCGAGTGCCACGTGGCGACGCGTCCATTCCTGTCCGGAGAAAGCCACCATAGGCTTCTTGGCCAGGCGCGCTTGATAGAAGTGGTATAGGTCCTTGGGGCGCCGGTCGGTGGCGACGAGACCCTTCACATTATAGTGAGGGGTGGCGTTTTCGCGACTCTCACTATGAAAGTCGTTGAAGTTCCAAGCGTTGGCCCCCGCCAAGTAGTCGAGGCTCTCTATTACGTCGAGATAATGATCGTGGTAGTGCCAGGCATACTCCATGGTATAGTCGTAGCGCCGCGGCTCAAGGCTGTGGAGACGCGTGTCGCAGTCGGCGCCATATTCGGTGAGGATTGTCGGGGTGGAAGGATGGCGCTGGTGGAAAGTGGAGAGAAACTCCTCCAACCCAGTCACCTCTCCCCCATACCATCCGGGATAGAGATTCCAGCCCACGATCATCGGGGTTGCTACCACGCCTGCTTGCTCATAGAGAGCGAGGTCGCCTGAGCAGGGTATCATTGTATAGCGTTCGGGGTCGAGTTGGCGAGTGAGGCTGTCAATCGCCCGTGCTTGGCGCTCCACCTCGCGGCAGTAAGCGTCAAAGCGGGGATCCTTACGCTCATAACGCGGCTGGAGCATCACCTCGTTCATGTAGGCCCACGCCACCACCGAGGGGTGATTGTAGGCTTGCTTCACCATCTCTTCTTGCATCGTCAGGCAGTTGGCGAGGAAGGCTTCGCTCTCCGTGATGCGGTTCACTATGGGTATCTCCACCGTGGCTATGAGGCCCAGCTGGTCGCAAAGTTCCAGCACCCGTGGGTCCTGTGGGTAGTGGGATACGCGGAGGAAGTTTGCGCCCATATCTTTTATCATCCTTAGGTCTTGCTCGTGGAGGTCGGAGGTTAGTGCCCAGCCCCGTCCCTTGAAGTCTTGGTGGCGATTGGTGCCAATAAGCTTGAGGCGCTTGCCATTAAGGTAAAAACCGCTGTAGGCGTCAAAACTATACCATCGGAACCCCACGGGCTCTATTTGCCGGTCAAGCTCCTCCCCTTTTTCATCGCGGACAATAGTCAAGAGTTGGTAGAGATTGGGGGCATCTGGCGACCATAGCCGTGGGTTCTCCACCACCATCTCATCGTCAAAGCGTGTCATCGTTGAGGATGGCGCAAGCGAAACGTCGTTGTGGAGTTGCGCCACAATGCTTCCTTCTGGGTCGATAAGTTGATGGGTATAAAAGGCTTTTTGCGGCGTAGGATGATGATTGTCAATCAGAAGGTCCACTTTCATCTTGGCGTGGAGAGAGTCCACCTCGTGGTAAGAAATGTAGATGCCGGAGGACGCATTGTCGAGATTGGAGATATGAATAGGCTCCTCCAGTTCTATAACTACATCGCGATAGAGGCCTCCAAAAAATGAGTAGTCGGCAGCGAGCGGGGGTATGTCCTCGTTGTGACTGTTGTCCACCTCAATTTGCAGGATGTTAGTGCCCGGCTGTATCCACGGAGTGATGTCGAGGCGAAAGGCCGTATACCCTCCCTCATGTCGACCTGCTTCATGGCCGTTGACCGCCACCGTTGCCACTTGGTTGGCGCCATCCACTCGGAGATACACCTTTTTCCCCTCAGCCTCAGCGCCAAGATTAAGGGTACGTTCGTAGCATCCCCGGCCACGATAGTATCCCGGCTCATCGTCGACGGCGTCCTGAGCATTCCACGTGTGAGGCAGGTTGACCGTCTGCTGGGTCCACCCTTCCCTATCGGGCATCTCAAAAGACCAAGCATTGTTGATGCTATATCTCACGCCAGCCTCTGCCCCTTGCAAAGCCAAGAGCGCCAGCGCCCCTACTATTACTACTTTTTTCCTCATATCTAAAAGTTATCTCATCGTTTAAATGGTATCTCATCGTTTTCCCCGCAAAATTATCCATTATTCTTCACATTCCCCCATCCCCTGGGGATAAATTAATTCCACATAAGAGAATGTTCATATTATCTTTACCCTATTCTTTTCTTGGGATATTTCTTATGCCACTTGCCTCCTCTGCGGTAGCTTTCGCAGTGCAGCAGAGGAGGCAAGAAATGCTGTGGAGGTTTAAGCGGTACTAAAAACTGGGGGGTGACATTCAAAGTAGCAAGATAAGGTTTTCGAGGGGGAGAGAGGCCTATCTTTGCGGCATTATATTAACTCTATTATCGTAAAACTTTATCACTTATGTTACTTTCCACCAACCCAAAAATCACATTCTTCTCCCACGATGTGAACATGCGCAACGACCTACCCATGAGGATGCTGCGCAAGCGTCTTGGCAACGAAGCCTATGCCCTTTGGCTCATGCTTCTCGAAATCTGCGCAAGCCAAGAGGATTTTGGCTTCAACCTTGAAGAGGATGCCGAAAACATCTGCTTTGATCTCGACACCGACCGTGCTCATCTCAACGAGTTGATTGACTTCTGTCTCGCCCAAAAACTCCTCGTCAAGGAGGGTGATAAAATCTGCAGCACGCAGCTCCGCGAGCACTTCTCAAAAATCCAAGAGCTTCGCCAAAGGAGAAGCCTTGGCGGCAAGAAGGGAATGGCTTCGCGATGGCATAACGCCTCTGACAAGCAGCCTGCTGATAACTCACCTATAAGTGAGGATAACCATATACAACCTAACAACTTAACAACTGAAAAACTGAAAAACCCAACAACTGAAAAACCTAACAACCAACAGAAACAGAAAAGACAGTCATTCGACTGTCATGTGACTGTCAAGCCCTATAATCAGACTTGCTCATCGCTAACAGTCGTCAAGGCAATGCCACCCTCACACCCTCAGAAGACAATCCCAAGGCTTCAGGAGATGGCACATAGCCAGGGTATCGAGGCACCCGAGGATATGGAGGCGTCAAAGGAGCCAGACAAGGGCGTGATGGCCAGTCCAAGCAACTGGATGAAGGTGGAGAAAGGCAACTATGCCAGAGCTCCCATGGTGGTTGGCAAGGCTATATGAAGGCGTTGATGGTGCCCATGATGAGGCCGAGAAGAGCGCCAAGCCAGATGATGGCCCGTAGCTCCTTGTTCATCACCTGAAAGATGAGCTGCTCCGTCTCCTTCATGTCCATCTCGTTGACGCGGCTTTCGATGATGGCTGGGATATTGATGGTGGAGAGGATGCGGGGCAACTCCTCGGAGATTAGGCGCCTGTAGAGCGAAATGATAGAGTCGATGCCCTGAGCTATCTGCTCTTCGCGACCCTGCAGCAGTTGGCTTACAGGAGACTCAGCCAGATTGTCGATTTCTTTCGTCAGAAGGTTGTTGACTATCTCCTCCCCATGCTGCGACAGCATCTTATTGATACCCTTGGCCAGGAAATTGCGCGCTGGAGCTTGGATAATGTCGCCGGGAAACGGCATTCCCTTGATGCGTAGCGAAGCGCCCACACGTTCCATCACCACCTCCGCTATCTGCGCACCCAGCTTAGAATCGGCCAACCGGCTCGACACTTGAGAAGCAAGTTCGGTCTTGACGCTGCGGAGAGCATCGTCAACTTCTGAGGCGGAAAGATAGTGAAGCAGGAATTCTCGGAGGGTCTCATCGTTGGCTTGCTGCGCAGCAAAGAAGCCCTCAAGAGCTGTCCGGATCTTGAGGATCATGTCGTCGGAGAGGAGGTTTTTCTCCAGCACCTCCTTGTTCATCAGATTGTCGCTGATGGCCTTGCCAAGCGAGAGCGCTATCCTCCCCTTCTCTTTGGGTATTATACCGGGAGTAAATGGCACCTTTATGCCGAAGATATACTTAGCCGTATAAGGCCTGAAGAGCATACGGATGGCCAGAGCGTTGGTGATAAACCCAATGACCCCACCCACCAGTGGACCGAAGATATAGGATAGATGAAACATACGAGTGTCGCTTTTTAGTATACAACGCTCAAACCTCCCATCTTGCTTTCATCTTCGCTCAAGGAAATGACGTTTCTATGGGAGGAGCCAGAGGGCTGGCTCTCAAAGAGCAGCGGAGGGCCGCTGCACTGCGAAAGCTACCGCAGAGAGGACAGTGACTGTGAAGGGTCATTTATTGTTAATGTGACGATTTATTCTGAAAAAGCGACATTCTCAATGTCCTCAACGGCTCTTATATCGCCAAGAGGTTTTTTGGAAAGTCGACAAGCTGGTTCAGCCAGAAGCTCAACCACCACATCAAGAACGGCAAGCCCTGCGACTTCTCCCCAGAGGAAAGGGAGAAACTCAAAAGGGCTCTAGACACCATTGCTTGGGAAATCCAAGAACTCGCTGACAATATGTAGAGGGTAAAAAATCTTCATCAGTCATAACGACATATCGTCAGCTCGCTGGGGCTGTGTCAAAATTACATCATCTATTGCAACTCCGGAGGAGTTCTTCCAAATAGATACCAAGTGTACCATTCCCCCACAAGAAAACGGCGCAAAGACGCCGTTTTTGGGTAAGTGGCGGGTCAAGATTCCGTCAGGGAGTTAGGTATCGATTATCGCAGTATGGCTGATGTGGTTTCGTCCGCGCAAAGGGCTACGAGAGAGGTTGTGCCGTCTACTACCGACGCTATCAATGCTTTCGCAAGTATGTCCGTGGCGCTCCAGGGCCTCACTTCGGCGCTCTCAGGCGCATCCAAGGAGTGGGAGAGCTACGACAAGGCGATGAGGGCGGTCAACACTTTATTTCCTTAACAAAAAGGAATGCAGAAAGAATTAGGCGCATATTGGCTTCGAAAATAATTTCAAAAAAGACTAAGTTTATGAACCCAAAGAGTGTGGGATTGTAGTTTATTTTATAACTTTGCAATACAAACAAATATAAGATACCACTTATGAACACTGTACCACAAAGAAGAGAAGCAGCCAGTTTCCGTTTCCAGCCCCTTCTCTTAAAGAGACTTAGAGAAAATGCGGCTAAAGAAAACCGAAGCCTCAACAATTATGTTGAATCGATTTTACTCGAAGCCGTATTCAGGCCCAATGACGACACTCTTGAAGCTATGAAAGAAGCCAAAGAAGGTAAATATGCTGGCGTCCTTGACCTCTCCAGTGACGCAGCCTTTTACAACTCAATAAAGGATGCCTAAAGAAATAGTTTATTCTACTAAAGCTAGAAAAATCTAAAGCGCTTATTGAATCGACCACAAACTCTTCTGACTCTTAAGAGAGTACTCCAATCCCTTGCAAATGGAGAACCCTTGGGAAAAGAGTTTAAGGCTCATAAATTGAGTGGTTCTTATAAAGGCTTCTTTGAGTGTCATATAGAAAACGACTATCTTTTAATCTGGATGGATGAAGCCCAAAGGATATATGTAGTACGAGTTGGCTCTCACGCAGAAGTTCTAAGAATGTAATCCATCTAATTAAGGGGCACTAAAAGAAAAAGTTTCAAGTAATTGGCGTGGCAACTACTTGAAACTCAATCGAGTACGCCCGTGGGGAGTCGAACCCCAATCGTCGGAACCGGAATCCGAAATTCTATCCATTGAACTACGAGCGCCTATAACATTGAAAGACTAAGGAAGATTTTCCATCCTTTCGGAGCGCAAAATTACGAAGTATTTTGTAGTTTTGCAAAAAGAATTTTCACTTCACTCAATTATGGATGTCAAGATAGAGCCATCGTGGAAGGAAGAGTTACGTGCCGAGTGGGACAAACCTTACTTCCAGCGTCTGACCGACTTCGTGCGTCAGGAATATGCCACCAAGCAGGTGTTTCCTCCTGGGCAGCAAATTTTTGCCGCCTTCGATGCTTGTCCTTTCGACAAGACAAAGGTCGTTATCCTCGGTCAAGATCCTTACCACGACGTGGGGAAGGCCAACGGTCTGTGCTTCTCCGTCAACCCTGGCACTCCCCTCCCCCCATCGCTGCTCAACATCTTCAAGGAGATCCACAACGAGACAGGGCAACCCATGGAGACCAACGGCGACCTTAGCCGATGGGCCAAGCAAGGCGTGCTGCTTCTCAACTCGGTGCTGACCGTCGAAGCCCACAAGGCTGCCTCCCATCAGCGAAGAGGCTGGGAGGAGTTTACCGACGAAGTGATAATGCGCCTGGCCAACGACCGGGAGGGCCTCGTGTTTATGCTTTGGGGAGCCTATGCAGCGCGCAAGGGCGCTTTCATTGACCGCAACAAGCATCTGGTGCTAACCTCAGCCCACCCCTCGCCATTGAGTGCCGCCAAGGGTTTCTTTGGTAATGGCCACTTCCTCAAAGCCAACGAGTATCTTGAGAGCCGCGGAGAAAAGCCAATAGAGTGGTAGGGGGCAGGGAGATAGAGGACAGAGAGACAGATTTTAAAGAACGATGGATATGACGATAGAAGAACGTAAAGAGCAAGCTCGCGAGCTGCATCGCCAGGGCTACAATTGCGCTCAATGCGTGGCGATGGTCTACAGCGACCTGACAGGCGTAGCCCCTGACACTACCGCTCGCCTCACGGCAGCCTACGGTGGCGGTGTGGGGGGCGAGGGCGACCTCTGCGGCGTGGTGAGTGGCATGGCTTTTGTGGTCAGTGCGCTCAGATATGAGGGCCCGGCGACCAAACTGGCCACTTATCAGTCAATGAAACCCTACTATCAGGCGTTTGCTGAGCGCAATGGCGGCTGCACCGCGTGTCGCGACCTGCGTCGGCCAGGCAAGAAATCCTGCATGACGCTAATCGAAGAAGGAGTGGAGATAATAAGTCAAGAGGCAAAAGGCAAAAGTAACAAGTAACAAGTCAAAAGGCAAAAGGCAAAAGGCAAGAGTCAAGAGTCAAAAGGCAAAAGTATAGAAGGAAAAGGTGAAAAGAGGCAAAGGGTTAATAGCAGCTACAATAGCTTGCTTGGCTGCGTGGCCGAGTTGGAGCGCTGACATTGATACCACGACAAGGACGTGGGATCCGCAGTTTCGCACGCTTCAGGTGATGATCGATGGCCGGCCTTTGATGCCCCCTGTGATAGAGCTTGGAAGTCAAGACCAGATACTCATCTCCTTTGATGAGATGACCGACGACCGCAGCTATCTACGCTATTCACTGACGCATTGCGACGCTGCCTGGCGCCCTTCAGGCCTCGTCGACGCTGAATATCTCGATGGTTTCAACGAGGGACTGATCGAAGATTATGCCTTCTCGCGAGCCACTCAACACCACTACGTCAACTATCAACTCCGCATCCCCAACGCCGAGATGCAGCCACTGCTGTCGGGCAACTATCTGGTAAAGGTGTGGCGCGAGGACGACCCCGACAACATCCTCCTCCAAGCGCGGTTCTCCCTGAGCGAAGCCTCGATGGCGCTCTCCACCTTTCTCACCACCCGTACTGACGTGGACTACAACGACCGTCATCAGCAGTTGGAGGTGACTCTCGACATGAAAGAGGTCGCGGTATTTAATCCTTTCGGGGATATGCAGCTACGCATAGTGCAAAATGGCAGGCAAGACACTGAGCGCGTCCTCACCGCCCCACAACGCGTGGCTGGAAAGAAAGCCTTTTATGCTCACCAACCGGGCCTCATATTCCTCGGAGGCAATGAGTATCGCCGCATGGAGGTGAGCAGCACACGCTACCCTGGGATGCATGTGGAGCGGGTAGACTATCTCTATCCCAACTACCACTTCTATCTCTTCCCTGACCAAGGACGTGAGGAGAGCCCGTACACTTACGACCAGACCCAGCATGGACGCTTCTGGATACGCGAATACGACTCCGACAATAGCGACACGGAGGCCGACTATGTGGTGGTACACTTCTATCTCGACGAGCCAGAGCGCCGAGGGCAAGAGATATGGCTTGAGGGGGATGTGGTGGAGCGGCGGCGCGACGGCTTGTCGCTGATGCGATACAACCACGAGGAGCGCCTCTACGAGACAACACTCCTGCTCAAGCAAGGGGCCTACAATTATCAATATGTCACCAATGGCCCCGACCTCGAAGGCAACCATTATCAGACCAACAACGAATACGACATACGCCTCTATTATCGTTTGGCTGGTGACCGCTACGACCGTCTGGCCGTGCAGCAGACGGTGTATCTTGTCACCGACCGATAAGTAGAGCCTTTATAACGCCAAAATGGAAACCGAAGAAGAAGATATGTTAGAGATAGGAAACGTACTGGTATCGCTCGATGTGGCCGAGCAATATTTCTGCTGCGATCTGGACCAATGCCTTGGTGAATGCTGCATAGAAGGTGATGCTGGAGCTCCCATCACTGAGCAAGAGGGAGAAAAGATAGCTGAGCTGGCCCCCACGGTGTGGGACGACCTGGCGCCAAGCGCCCAACAAGTAATCAAGGAGCAAGGAGTGAGCTACATCGACGAGGAGGGCGATCTTGTCACCTCGATAGTCAACGGACGCGACTGCGTATTCACCTGCTATGCCCCCGGCGGAAAATGCCTATGCGCCTTTGATAAAGCCTACCGCGAGGGAAAAACTCAGTGGCGTAAACCCATTTCCTGCTATCTCTATCCTCTTCGCATCACCGAATACCCATCGTTTACGGCCGTCAACTATCACCGCTGGAAGATATGCCGGAGCGCAGAGGCCAACGGGCGCCGCCTTGGGATACGCCTATATCAATTTATGCGCGAACCGTTGATAGAACGCTTTGGCCAGGAATGGTATGAAGAGCTGGCCGAAGCCTGTCAAGCTTGGAACCAACAAAACTCTTAGCCCTCGCATCCACTACTTCCAACAAAATTGCTTAATTTTGCAGCCGTAAAAAAAACAACAGACATAAGACTTCACAAAAAATGAAACCAAGCATCCCCAAAGGCACACGCGACTTCGGCCCACAAGAGATGGCACGCCGCAACTATATATTCGACACCATACGCAGCGTCTTCAAGACATATGGCTTCAGCCCTATCGAAACTCCCTCGATGGAGCTCCTCTCCACCCTGATGGGGAAATACGGCGAAGAGGGCGACAAGCTGCTCTTCAAGGTGCTCAACTCAGGCGACTATCTCCGAGGGGTCGACAAGCAGCTTGTAGAGGATGACAATTATGTGAAGCTCACTTCGCAAATCTCCGAGAAAGGATTGCGCTACGACTTGACAGTGCCTTTCGCTCGCTTTGTGGTGCAACACCGCAACGAGCTTCAGATGCCCTTCAAACGCTACCAGATACAACCCGTGTGGCGCGCCGACCGCCCTCAGAAGGGTCGCTACAGAGAGTTTTATCAATGCGACGCCGACGTGGTGGGCTCCGACTCGCTTCTCAACGAAGTGGAGCTTCTGCAGATGATCGACGAGGTGTTTCGCCGCTTAGGGGTAAGAATCACCATCAAGCTCAACAATCGCAAGGTGCTTGCCGGTATTGCTGAACTAATAGGCGCCCCCGAACTCTTGACCGACATCACAGTAGCCATCGACAAAATAGACAAGATAGGTCTGGAGGCTGTCAACGAAGAGCTACGCAGCCGGGGCCTCTCGCAGGAAGCAATTGACCGTCTTAACCCCATCCTGGCGCTAAACGGCACCATTGACGAACGCCTGAAAGCCCTGCGCGCCATCATGGCCGACACCCCGACAGGCCTTAAAGGCGTGGAAGAACTGGCCGAGGTAGTGGACGCCACACGTCAACTGGGCCTCGATGCTGAGCTCGACCTCGACGTCTCCTTGGCCCGTGGTCTCAATTATTATACCGGCACGATTATAGAGGTGAAAGCTCGCGACGTGGAGATTGGAAGCATCTCGGGCGGTGGCCGCTACGACAACCTGACGGGCGTCTTTGGACTCCCGGGACTCTCGGGTGTTGGCATCTCATTTGGCGCCGACCGCATCTACGATGTGCTCAACGCTCTCGACCTCTACCCCAAGGACACACAGGTTACCACACAAGTGATGATGGTCAACTTTGGTCGCGAAGAGAGTCTCGGCGCCATGAAGACGATGAAAGAGCTACGCAAGGCTGGTGTCTCATGCGAGATCTATCCCGAAGCGGCCAAAATGAAGAAGCAGATGGGACGCGCGGATGCCTTAGGAATCCCCTACGTGGCTATGATAGGCAGCGAAGAGCTGGCCAAGGGAGTGGTGAAACTCAAAAACATGGCCACAGGCGAGCAGCACGAATTGACTATCAATCAAGCCATTGAGGTTGTCAAAGAAAATAGTTGACTAAAAATTTGTAATTTTTTCTTATAAAATAGCACCAGATTACAATAATTATTGCTACTTTTGCATCGATTCTCAGCAATCATTCTAACCCCCAACCACCCACCAGATGCCTCGATTTTACGCATATTATTTCTATTACTTTTATTTTGCAAAAAATAAAATCGGGATTTTATGCGCATAATCAATGTGGCGACCACCAACCAAGATCAACAATCCAACAGACAATATAAAATCCCGATGCCTCGCAGAGAGAGAGGTGGTCGGGATTTTTTCTTTTAATACAAATCAAGACAAGGTCCATAACACTAAAGATGGAAAAACGTGTAACCATACAAGGAGTAGCTGGATGCTACCACGACGCTGCCGCCCGCGAGTATTTCGCTGGAGAGGACATCACGACCGTCCCTTGCGACACCTTCACCGAGATGCTCGAGATGCTTGATAGCGATGCCTCCATGATAGGCATCATGGCTATCGAGAACACCATAGCGGGAGCGCTGCTACAAAACCACGAACTCATACGCCGCAGCAATCTGACGGTGGTTGGCGAGCACAAGATGCGCATCTCCCATACTCTTTGCGCCCTCCCAGGCCAGACGCTCGAAGACATTGTGGAGGTAAACTCCCACCCTATGGCTTTGCGCCAATGCGAGGTGTATCTACGCCATCATCCCTGGATGAAACTCATAGAGAAATATGACACCGCTGGGAGCGCCAAGGAGATAGCTGAGCAGCAACTCATGGGCCATGCAGCGGTGTGTGGAGAGTATGCCGCCGGACTCTACGGACTCAACATCCTGGGACGAGAGATAGAGACCAATAAACGCAACTTCACTCGCTTTCTTATCTTGGCCGATCCCCTCCTGGCTCCTGAACTACGCCCTCGCGAGGAGCTAATCGACAAAGCCACGATAATGTTTACGGTGCCCCACACCCACGGAGCTCTCTCCAAGGTGCTTACCATCTTTGCTTTCTACGACATGAACCTCTCCAAGATACAGTCGATGCCCATTGTGGGCCGCGAGTGGGAATACCGCTTCTATGTCGACTTGACCTTTGACAGCTACGTGCGCTATCATCAGTCAATAGAGGCTGTAAGGCCCCTCATCAACGACTTTAAGACACTTGGAGAATATAAACAATGTGACCGGAAACTATGACACCAACCACAATACCCGATATGCCTACAATCGTTCCCGCTCAGCGCGTCAGCGAGATACAAGAATACTTCTTTTCGCGCAAGCTCCGCGAAGTGGCCCAGCTCAATGCCAAGGGCCTGGACATCATCTCGCTTGGGATAGGGGGTCCCGACCGCCCTCCCCACCCTGATGTGATCGACACTCTCTCAGAGGAGGCTCGCAAGCCCGACACTCATAGCTACCAACCCTATGTGGGCATCCCCGAGCTACGCCAAGCCTTTGCCCGGTGGTACAAACGTTGGTATGATGTAGAGCTTGACCCAAACACGGAGATACAGCCCTTGATAGGAAGCAAAGAAGGTATACTTCACGTATCCTTGGCATTCCTAAACCCAGGTGATGGGGTATTGGTGCCCAATCCTGGCTACCCCACCTACACCTCTGTGAGCCGCCTCGTAGGGGCCAAGATCCACACCTATAATCTCAGGGAAGAGAACGGCTGGCTCCCCGACTTTGACGAACTGGAGCGGATGCCTCTCGAGGGCGTAAAGCTCATGTGGATCAACTATCCCCATATGCCTACTGGGGCCCAACCCACACGCGAACTCTACGAAAAGATAGTAGACTTTGGGCGACGCCATGGCATAGTGATAGCCCACGACAATCCCTACAGCTTTATCCTCAACGACCATCCACAAAGCCTGCTCAGCATCCCTGGCGCTCGCGAGATAGCTGTGGAGATGAACTCGCTCTCCAAGAGCCACAACATGGCAGGTTGGCGTGTGGCAATGGTTGCCTCCAATCCACAGTTTATCCAATGGATCCTAAAGGTGAAGAGCAATATCGATTCTGGCCAATTCAAGCCCTTGATGCTCGCCGCAGCCAAAGCCCTTGATGCACCAAAGGAGTGGTATGACAGCGTAAACTCTGTATATCAAGAGCGACGCAAGATAGCCGAGCAGATAATGACCACCTTGGGTTGCACATACGACCCAGCCCAACGTGGACTCTTTCTCTGGGGTCGCATACCCGAGGAGGCAGCCGACGTAGTGGCCTTTGCCGACAGAGTGCTTTACGATGCTCGAGTGTTTGTCACCCCTGGCAGCGTCTTCGGCTCCAATGGCGACCGCTACATCCGCATCTCGCTCTGCGCCACCGCCCCTCGCATGCAAGAAGCCCTCGAAAGAATCAAGCTCTTAGCCCCCACTAAGGCTTAAGCGATTCACCGATTGACCTCCCTCTAAGGCTTAAGCGATTCACCGATTAAAACAAAAACATCAAAATACAAAGAAAAAAAATGACTGACCTTCAACCCATTGCCCTTGATGGCATCGACCCCAAAGCTCCCCTCATCATCGCCGGCCCATGCAGCGCCGAGACCGAAGAACAAGTGATGGACACCGCACGCCAGCTGGCCTCTTACGGCATCCGCATCTTTCGCGCAGGTATCTGGAAACCACGCACCAAACCCGGCGGCTTTGAGGGCGTAGGCAAGCCGGGCCTCGACTGGCTCAAGCGCGTAAAAGAGGAGACAGGGATGTACGTCTCGACCGAAGTGGCCACGCGTCAACATGTAGAAGAGGCACTTGAAGCAGGCGTCGACATACTGTGGATAGGTGCTCGCACCTCGGCCAACCCCTTCGCCATGCAAGAGATAGCCGATACCCTCCAAGAA
>JAJBVL010000022.1 GCA_020859845.1 Bacteroidales bacterium | reverse complement strand
CCCCCTGCCTTACCGGCGCATTGTTATCGTAAAAGACTTTTTCCCCAGCCACGCTTCCCCAAAGCGCATATCCTACCCTAAGGATAGCGAAGCGTTGACGTACATTTCAGGACACTATTAGTATATATTATAACGACGATATGCACATCTTAGAGGACCTCAAAGCAATGGAGCGAGACCAGATAATCGACATTGCTAACTCTATGGGCATTAAGACATCAGATGATGCAGATAGCGAAGATATCATTTATAAAATTCTCGATCTGCAAGCCATTAATGCCTCTGTAACCCTTAATAAACGCAAACCTCGCGGCCGCAAATCCAAAGAAGTGAAGGCCGCAGAATTGGCGGTGCGCCAAGCCGAAGAAATGCATCGCCAGCGCAATACCCGTGGCAAACAAGGGGGCGCTCCTCAGCCCCAACTCCCCGAAGGACAAGCCGCTCAGGGCGCTGAAGCCACTCCATCGAGCCAAAATGAACAGCAGCCTACCACAAATGCACCCTCACAACCACAGCCACAACAACGTCAACAAGGGGAAAAAAGCGAAAAACGCCGGGGACGCAAGCCAAAAAACAAGCAGCCGCAGCAGGACAATACCAAACCTCAAGACAAAATCCAAGAAGGTAATAATCTCCCTATGACAGAAGACATCACGACTGAGAATCCTCAAGAAATGGCCTCGGCCGACAATCTCCAGCCATCCCTCCCACTCTCCAACGCTGCCGAAGAGCCTGTGGCTCTCCTCCCGCAGACGATGGAAGAAGAGGAAATGGGCCAAAGCGACAACTATAACGACCCCAACAACCCCAACGACTATCACAACCCCAACGACCAGCCCGCTCCCGCTCCTCAGCGTGAAAGCCCCACAGGAGAGGCCTCAGAGGTTAAACCACAGCCCAAGCGCGATTTCCGTCCTAAAGGCGACTCGTTTGGCACCTTCTTTAAGGGTGGTGGCCGACAATTTGTGCCTCGCAGCCAGAAGGAGAAGGAAGAAGCAGCGGCCGCTGCAAAAATTGCCGCCGCCACGGCTCCTATCGTCGTTCAGGAACCCTGGCAGCAACAGCAGCCACAGCCCCAACAGCAGAGCAAGAAAAACAAGAAGAATCGCAATCAGCAGCCCCAGCAGCCTCAAGAAAGTCCCTACAATTTTGACGGCCTGATAGAGGCAGGAGGCGTATTGGAGATAGTGCCCGAAGGCTGCGGCTTCCTACGCTCGAGCGACTACAACTATCTGGCCTCGCCCGACGACGTCTACGTGACCGCCGCCCAGATCAAGAACTACGGCCTGAAGTCGGGCGACGTAGTAGAGGCCACCATTCGTCCTCCCAAGGAAGGCGAGAAGTATTTCCCCTTGACGTCGGTGCTTCGCGTCAACGGACGCACGCCCGAGTTTATCCGCGACCGCGTGCCCTTTGAGCATCTGACACCATTGTTCCCCAACGAGAAGTTTGACCTCACAAGCGGGTCTCACAACAACATATCCACGCGCGTCGTCGACATGTTCTCGCCCATCGGCAAGGGACAGCGCGGCCTCATCGTGGCTCCTCCAAAGACGGGTAAGACCCTCCTGCTCAAGGACATCGCCAACGCCATTGCCGAAAACCACCCCGAGACCTACATCATGATCCTCCTCATCGACGAGCGTCCCGAGGAAGTGACCGACATGAGCCGCACCGTCAACGCCGAGGTGATAGCTTCCACCTTCGACGAGCCTGCCGAGCGCCACGTTAAGATTGCCAGCATCGTCCTGGAAAAGGCAAAGCGCATGGTGGAGTGTGGCCACGACGTAGTGATACTGCTGGACTCCATCACTCGCCTCGCCCGCGCCTACAACACCGTGGCTCCAACCTCGGGCAAGATACTCTCTGGAGGCGTTGACTCCAACTCGCTCCAGAAGCCCAAGCGCTTCTTTGGTGCTGCCCGCAATATAGAGAATGGCGGTTCGCTCACCATCATCGCCACAGCCTTGACCGAGACCAGCTCTAAGATGGACGAGGTGATCTTCGAGGAATTTAAGGGCACCGGCAACATGGAGCTTCAGCTCGACCGCAAGCTTGCCAACAAGCGCATCTTCCCCGCCGTCGACATCATGGCCTCCAGCACACGCCGCGACGACCTGCTGCTGCGCACCGAGACCCTCAACCGCATGTGGATTCTGCGCCGCTTCCTCTCCGACCGCAATCCAATCGAGGCTATGGAGTTTATCAAAGACCGCATGGAACGCACCACCGACAACGACGAACTGCTCCGCACCATGGGCGATTGAGGCCATCAATCACCCACAGGCACGGAGCAGCCTAATATCTTAGCACCACAAAGCGCGTGGACGGCACAATTAGCCGATCACGCGCTTTGCTCCTATATAGTTGCGGCTAAAGTAGCCATTATCGGGGAATTTCTGATAGGTGACGCCCTTAGAGCTCGAGGCATGGATGAAGGTACACTCGTTGTTGTCCTTGTCAACGTCGACCACCATCGCCACGTGGCCTACCTTGCCTTTACCGCTACGCGGACTGCTGAAAAACATCAGGTCGCCGGGCTGAATGTCGCTGTGGGCAATGGCCTCGCCCTGGGTGTACTGCATACGCGACGTGCGGTTGAGTTCGATGCCCGCCTGCTTGAATACGTGGCTTGTAAATCCCGAGCAGTCGAAGGCCTTTGGCCCCGTAGCGCCAAACACATATCGACGCCCAAGGAATTGGGCAGCGTAGGCAGCCAAGTCGCCGGCCACGTCGGGGAGGTCAGGGTCAATATCCTCATCAATCTCGTCGACAAACCACATCTCGGCAGGCAAGCTGAAGACGTCCCAGAGATAGTCGGGGGCTTCAGCGTCGATGTCGGCAGTCACGTCGTCGAGTGTCGATGGCAGGAGTTGCGCGCTCGCCTCTGCGGGCTTGAAAGCGCTTATGGTGAAAAGGGTCATAAATCCCAGTAATATCTTCTTTATCATAATAGTAATGGTTTAGACGGTTAAATATATAATTA
>JAJBVL010000050.1 GCA_020859845.1 Bacteroidales bacterium | reverse complement strand
GAAGTTCGGGCTACTTCGGCGAAGTACGCAATACGGGCATTACCGAATGCTTACAAATAAACTGCACTCCAAAAGTTTTTTGTCTAACTTTTGGGGTCAGTTCATTATGACACAGCCTCATCGAGATAAATCTACAGCTCTGAGTTAATAGATGAAATACGTGTCTCTATTATCAATTCAATCAACCGCCAAAGTACCTTTACCGGAATTTGACAATCCATCGTCTTGTTTCCACTATTTGTGAAATCTTTGATGCAATAATACTTTTTGCCTTTCTGAATATTCCCGTGAGCCATTGAATTGCGTATTCTTTTTAAAATAGAATATGCCTTATCTCGTTGCTTATGGCCAGCCACCAAGTGAATCCAAAATTTTCCGCTTCCTTCCGAAGAAGATATTTGATGTTCTACAAGGAAGTCTTGAATCGATTGTGCATGCCAATCATAGACAAAATGTGAAAGTTCATTTTCAAACTTCACGATATAATCATAATACGCTATCTTGTCTGTCTGCGATATTTTATAGATGCCTTTACTCATATTGGGAATAAGTTCGCCACGAATTACAGAAACTCGTGGCGAACCTCATTGAGTTAAAATTTTGTTGTCATTATTGAATGAGAACTTTCTTCCCATTGATAATATAGATACCATTGGGTAGAGATTGAATTTGTGATTGGTCTTGAGTCTTCAAGACCAAAATTCCTTGAAGGTTGTGAACAATGTATTGGTTGCTATCGAAGTCCGTGGAAACTGACTCTATACCATTTTGGTTTACCTTTATAAATTCTTCCCACCCAGGAGTGGTCTCATACATTGACCTTGCCTCCTCTGGCACCAACAAGTTCGCTGTATCGTAGACCGAATAATCGAACATAACACGCTTTGGAGGCAATATCGCCCAAGATATTACTTCTGCAATATTTACACAACCCTTGAATAAGTCAGGAGAAACCTTCCTGTTTATTTCAGGAATATCAAACGTATCGTCTCCCAAATACTTTACAAGCGGGCCAATCTCAACCTTCTTTATAGTTGTTATATCATAGAAAGGGCTGTCAAATTTGTTATGGTAGACAGCGTCTCTATCATTATAGATACTACAGGTTCGAGTATAATGATTATAGTTCAAATCACGGCCGATATAGATATATTCAAGAGGACAACAATAAAATGCCCCATGCCAAAAGGCTGCGAAATAATATGTCATATCCTCATATTTGAGCTGCTCTCTGTCGAACCACGAACTGTAGGATGATAAAGTCAAGGGTATTTCCGAATCAGCAATAATCACTTGCTTTAACGACGAGCATCCATTGAATGCCTCAGAACCCACAAATTGCAAGGAGGCGGGCAAGACAAGCTGATAAAGGGAGCATAGTCCATGAAAGGCATTATCTTCCAATACTTCTATACCTTCGTTGAGAATGATTCTAGAAAGCGAAGAACATCCTTGGAATGCTTCTGAACAAACCACCTTGAGTGAAGATGGGAATTCAATGGAGGTAAGAGATGTGCAGTTGGAAATGGCCTTTTCTTCAATGGTTGTAATTCCGTTACCGAGTATTATTTCTTCTAACTTGCTGCTATTTGTTACTGTGGCATTGGGTAATGCCGCAATGTTCGCTTGAATGTCAAGACTTTCCAATAAAGCACAATCTGAGAATACTCCTTGTCCCATAGATGATACTGATACGGGAATGCTAACCTTTATCAGCCCTGTGTTGCAGAAAGCATAATCTCCAATTGAGGTTACTGTCATTGGAATGTTACAGAGGCTAAGGGATTTGCAATCTTTAAATGCAGATGAGCCTATGGATTCCAAATCCCCTTGAAAAACCACTTCCTTTAATTGCTTACAATTGTAAAAACTGCCGTCTCTGATTGAGGTTACCTTTTCCGAAACAAAAATCGACGTGATGGCGCTATTTGCAAAGGCGGTGTTTCGTATTGACGTTACCGGATAAGGATGCCCTAAATAAGTTGTTTGAGCCGGTATAACTATGTCTCCATCATAAGACTCGTCTTTCGCTATTACCTCAAGTGTATTATCAGCCTTAAGATGGTACCTTAATCCCCCGGCATCGAACATAGATATCAAACCTTCGTTTTCATTGAACTGCCAAAAATTGCGCCAGAGACCAGTAGTTGAATATTGATCTAAACTACCGCTTGGAATATCAGGGATCAAATCCATATATTGCTTATTGCTGAAGCCATTAGCCACCGGAGGAATTGTGCGCCTTATAGTGAGTTGCTGTAAATTATCGTTTTGCGACAAGTCTGGCAAAATAGACAGCGAAGGGCCAACATCTAAACGTTCCAATTGAGAATATCTTGCGAGTGTGGTACTCAATGATCCGGATTCGTCATACAACAATGAGTTAATATTCTTAACGAAGTCACCAATGGTAATGGTTTTCAGCCCTGTCTGCTTATACAAGGCAGAATATCCAGTTCTTGAATCACCTTTGCCCCGCAACTCCCTTCCAATATATACGTCATGCAAAGGCGCATCATTGAAAAACAATATCCCTATGTTCAGGGGATTCATATCTGTTCCTCCAAAACTCAATTCGTATTCTGAGTCTTCAATGGTAAGGTGGGTCAACGCTGTGCAGTCTTCAAACACGCCGTAATAAATATAAGTTACATTGGATGGAATGGTGATGCTTTGAAGTTGGCTGCAATTTCTAAAAAGATAGAAATATAAATTAGTGACCATGGATCCAATTACCACTTCTTTAAGACTGGATTTACCTTCAAAAGGTGAATAATATTGTGTAATGCCGTAATTTGAGGGATCTCGGGGGTATACAATATCTCTTCCCAAATATAATGTGTTAATCGGACAATCTATAAAAGCTGTTGAATTGCCGTTTATTTGTAATTCCGAGTTAGCATCCAAGAAATCAATTCTAGTAAGACTTGTGCATCCACTGAAAGAGGAATCGCCTATGGTATTAACTGTTGTAGGAATCTCAATACTACTTATCGCTGAACACAACTTAAAAGCATTATCGCCAATGGACGCAATTCTAGAGGGTAGCGATATTTGCGACAAAGACCTACACCCATAACACATGCCAGATGGTATGTTTGTGAGACAATTTGGAAGTGAAATATTAGACATTTTATGACAATCCTTGAATACATATTCTCCCATCTCTTGTACGCTTTCCGGAATATCTAATTGAATGAGTTCAGAGCAACCAGAAAATGCATTCTTGCCTATGCTTCTAAGTGTAGAGGGAAGTGATAGGTTGTCCAGACTTGTGCAGTTGCTGAAGCAGTTGTCTCCAATGAGCGCAACCCCTGACATTCCTGAAATTTCGTTCAGCTTGGGGCAATTCATAAAAGAATTGTCCCCTAACTTCATCACTGAGGCCGGAATGAATACGCTTTGTAGATTTTCGCAATCAGAAAATGCTCCCTCAATTGAGATTACTTCGAACTCACGATTCTTATATGTAACGGTTGAAGGGATAGATACTTTTCCCTCATATGCCACATCTCCGGAAACTAATGTGACCGTCATATTTGTGAGGTTGGTTTCGTAATAAAAGCCATCAACCTCAAAGTCGTAAGCGTGGGTCATGAAAGAGACAAGGCTCATTAGCATGAGTATCAGTTTCTTCATAGTGTCAGAGGGTTAAGCCTTCAAGGTCGAAAGCGGCGTGAAACATCAGTTTGGCGAAGTCGGCTTGATGGCAAAGCTCGCGAGCTTTATCCTCCAAGTCTTCATCGGAGAGATTTGCGAACACAGCACTGCCTCGCAGTGCTTCATTGAACATGTCGGGATGAAAGCCAATCTCATGCTTCCATGCGTAATGAGCCATACGAGCCAACCTCTTGGCATCGTTGATATTGCTCACCCCCACGTCTTGGGTTGGGAAGCCTTGGCAAACATCCACAATAAGATTTTGCAGAGTGTTATCCATTGCAATTTTTGCCTATTGCTACCCGGATTCGGCATCTGATTGAAGTTGATAAAAAAAGACGTGGGTCGCTCAATCCTGCTTATCTTGAGAGTGAGGCCCTGAGACTGCCCATATAGTCGAGATAAGCAGTCGGTCAGCCCACGTTTGGATTATATATGTTGCCCGAAAGAGGCAACTCACATCTGGATATGAGCTGCCATCGGACAGAAATATAATCTGCCCTGGACGTCTACCGCTGCACTACCTTCTGACTATATTGAAATGTTCTCAGGATTTCACTCTCAGAAGACAGCGTTTGGAAAAACGCCTTTTACTATGTCTATAACCCTCCCTGCCGGTCAGTTGACCGAGTGTGAGGGCGCGTCAATTGCACGAAGCCGCTGACGCGTTGCAAAGTTAACACTTTTTTCTCAAAATATTGTCCTCATCACCAACTAAGTTTGGTTTGGGTCGGGAAATATATTGTAAACTTCCCGTCCCAAACCAAACTTGTATATAGACCGATGAGAAAAAGCAATAAGAGAAAAAATTCTCAATGCTTTTCTCGTTGGGAGTTAATCCTTATTCTTCAATTCCAACGTTCCCGTCGTTGATGGCGTGGATGATGTCGAGTTTGAGGGATTCGGAGTAGTCTTGGTTGGCCATGAAGCACTCGATGATGCGTTGGAGCAGGTCTTTGTCAATGCGTCCGGCGGCTACATGGTAAATGATGGCCTCCATGCACTGCATGAAGTTGTAGGCGTGCCAGTAGTGGCCGTTATGTACAAGAAACCAAACACCTATTGTCAGAGCGATGCGCTTGTTGGAGTCCTCGAAATAATGACCGGTGCAAAGGCCGAAGACGAGATACGTGAGCTTGTCAACGAATGTGGGATAATACAAATCGTTTTGCACAAAATCGAGAACTTTGCGGATGCCACCCTCGTCCTTGACGCCCTGCAAACCTCCTCCGCTGGCGTCGATGGTCTTTTGATAGACCTTCAGCGCCTCATCGTAGTCGGGATATTTCAGATTTTCACTCATCTTCGGCTTGCTTTAGGCGTTTGAGGACTTCGCGATTTTCAGGCAGTTCCATTATTTCATCGAAGTCGATGGACTTGTCGCCGATGAATCGGTCGAACTCTTCGGGGGTCACTGCACGGAGGTAACCGGCAATGTTGTTGTGGAACACATCACGGAATGCAACATCGCGCGAAGCCATCTTTGTCCTGGCATCATAGATGAACGGCTGCATGGCAGGGGTTTGCTCTTGCTCAGTTATGAGTTCTTTCACACGCTCCAAGGTGAGTTGCAGCCCTCCATTCTTTTTGAACTCGGCCTCTATGGCAAACCCGATGCCATTCTCAAATGATGAGATGCAACGCAAAACCTCGGCATAAAGAGTGCGACGCACGTTGTCATCCTTGTCAAGCCGGAGCAACGCGCGGTATTCGCGTGCTTTCTCCTTGAATACAGCTTGATAAATGAAGTCGGTTATCTGAGCGTATTTGAAGTTCTTGTGTCCCTGCACACATCGGCCTACGGCTGTCGTAAAATTCTTGCGGTAATTATCCTCCTCTATGGCAGCCGGGAGGAAGTCAATATCTCGCGTGTTGATGAATTTCGTGCCACCTCCGGCTCTTATGTTGATGGTTGAGATGACGATATCCAAGATGCGGGCTCGGACTTGTTTGGCTTTCTCACTTTCAGTCAGCAGCATCCCCATGTTAAGGACGGCACGAAAATTAAACAGTCCGAGTTGGGTAGTTTTGCTCACCTCATTTATGACGTGAGCAAATTGCAACTTAAATTCTTTCAGCTGTTTACCCTTACTTAGAACGTATCCATTGTGTTTCAGTTCGTCTGCGTACTGAGAGAGGTATCTGTCTATGGTGGATATATCCACATCATAAAATTCTGCCACCATTTTCTTGGTGAAGCGGTATTCTCCCTCAAAGAGCATCCCCGTAAACCCGAGATTCTCTTGAAGGGCATCAACAGCATGTCGGTTGTTCAACACGTTCTGCCGCTCTATATTTGATACTGTGAGGTCGTTCATATCACAAAATTAGCAAAAATATTTTGATTTCCAGTCGTTTATTGCCTAGTGTCTCAGAAAACTTCGGGGTTGGGGGCGTGGATGATGGCGTCTATCTCGTCGGCGATTTCGTCGGAGGAGAGCTTGATGTAGTACATGAAGGTTTTCTCGGTCAAGTGGCCGCTGACGTGCATCATTTGGAGTCGGGTGAATTGGTGGGTTAGGTACATGTTGGTGGTGCCAAAGGGTACGGTCGATGTCATTCCACGTCGGCCGGTGTTTCTTGTCGAAACCGCCGTAGAGTTTGCGGAAACTGCTCCATGCCTTGACGCTCCCCGAAGTATAGTAAGCATTCAGGCTCTCAACCATGGCATCAACTATGCGCACGGGGTCGTTCTACGCAATGTCTTCGTCAATCCCTTGCGGGAAAAGCACCATTTGGTTGGGCGTGTAGGATGTAAAGTGTAACTTTGTAGACATAGATTTTTTGTATGCCATAAAGTTACAAAAACTTTTTGACATGCAGTTCATTATGACACAGCCTCTTTTCATGTATGCTGTCACGATGCCTCTTCAACGAAGGGCCTCGATGGCGAGGCGATAGCTGTCGAGGCCGAAACCAGCTATGACACCACGACACACGGCGCTAATCATCGACCGATGGCGTATCTCCTCACGCGAATGGACATTGGAGATGTGGACTTCCACCACTGGCGTTGGGATGGCGCTGATGGCATCGGCCAAGGCCAGCGACGTATGGGTATAGGCGCCAGCGTTGAACACTATTCCTTGACAATCTTCTCGAAAGCCCACTTCGTGGAGCTTGTCGATGAGAGCGCCTTCGTGGTTGCTCTGATAATATTCTATTTCGATATCGGGGTAGCGGCGACGGAGCTCGTCGAGGTAGCTCTCCATGCCGCGGCTGCCGTAGATGCCTGGCTCTCTCACGCCGAGGAGGTTGAGGTTGGGGCCGTTAAGGATAAGGATCATTGGGGGATGAGGTTGAAGGTTATTATTGGAGGGGTTGGGTGACGAGCAGCCATACGGCCACATCGCTGAGTAGAGACACTACGAGGAGAATCCACGACATCCACGGGCGCGTAGGATAGCAGATGTAGGCCAGATAACCCGTCAGAAGCACGTAGAAAGGATAAATTTTGAGCAGCGTGGCGACGACCGGAGGGTCGGCTGGCGCTGTGGCCAGCAACTCGGGGGTCTGCAGCACTGGTAGCATGAAAATGATGATGACCACTGTCATCCACACTGGGGTCTTGAATCGTGGCATCATCCTTGGCCTCCTTTCTTGGAGGCCTTCTTTGCCTCACGCTTGGCCGCCTGCTCAGAGGCTTGCGCCTCGCGATAAGCCTCCACTGTGCGTCGGATACCTTCTCTCAGGTCTACCTGAGGCGCAAAGCCAAAGTCGGCCTTCGCCGCCGAGACGTCGCATGCCCAGTTGCGCTGCTTCATTATCTTATATTTGTCGCTATTGAGGGTGGTGGCCTGCATCTTGGCCACGCCATACTTCTCAGCCACTACGCAGGCCACGTAGGCTGCCCATAACGGCAGACGGAGCGGGACGACGGCCTTACGTCCTAAGGCCTCGGCCACTATCTTGCGAAACTCGCTCTGAGTGTAGGCGCGTGGTTCAGAGAGTATATACTTCTTCTTGAGGGTGTTGGGGCTCTCCAAGGCGTCGAAGATGGCACGCGCCAGGTCGTCGACGTAGATAAACGTCAACATCTGGCGACGATAGCCCACACCGAAGTCGAGATGACGGTCGATACACTTTATCATCATCAGATAGTCTTGCTCGTGAGGACCGTAGACGCCCGTGGGGCGTAGCACCGTCCACGGTACGTCGGGGCTGGTGTCGAGCAGCGTCTCAGCCTTTATCTTCGAGAGGCCATAGCGGGTGTTGGGGTCGGGTATCTCGCGGCCCGTAAATGGCGTGTAGCCCTTCTCATCCCCAACCCCCAGAGCGCTAAGGCTGCTCATGTAGATAAACCGCCCTGGCATAAGGCCTGTGGAACGCAGAACGTCGAGAAACGTGCGTAGGTAGAGATAGTTGATCTTGTTGAAGTCGGCAAAGTTGCTACACTTCGTTGCGCCAAGGTTGTAGACGATAGCGTCCCACGTCTCACCGGCAGGGAGAGCCGTCGATAGTACGCTGCCCATCTGCTCGGGGTCGTCGTAGTCGAGCACGAGGGTGGTGAGGCGCGGGTCTTGAAGGTAGCGGCGTGAGGTGGTCTCGCGCACAGTGACCCACGTGTCGTAGCCGCGGCGCAGAGCCTCAGCCGCTATGAAACCGCCGATAAATCCACCGGCGCCAACTATTAGTAGTCTGGGCATATAGTCAATAGTCAAAGGTATTTAAATACAACAACAAAATTAGGTATAATCCGCGAAAGTATGTAACTTTGTGTCCATGAAAAGCATGATTTACACTCGCACAGGCGATAAGGGCACCACTGCTCTTATCGGCGGTCGTCGTGTATCGAAGCACGACCCACGCCTCGTGGCTTATGGCACCGTGGATGAACTCAACTCCTTTCTGGGCTTTCTGGGCTCCGAGCCTCAACTTCCGGCCGAGATAGCCGAGATGCTTCCCGACGTTCAGAGTCGCCTTTTCGACATAGGAGCCATCTTGGCCTCCGACCCCGATGGCGACTACAAAGCCCCAGCGCTCGCCGAGGCCGACATTGAACGCATAGAGAAGGCCATCGACATGCTCGATGGGCAGTTGGAGCCCCTGCGATGCTTTGTGCTCCCCGCTGGATGCGAGAGCGCCACACGAGCTCATCTGGCAAGAGCCGTATGTCGCCGCGCCGAGCGCGAAATAGCCGCTTTGGCCGAGACGTCGCCCATCGACGATACAGTGCTCAGGTATATCAATCGCTTGAGCGACTACCTCTTTGTGGCGGCTCGCTATTGCAATCTGGCGGCCTCGCAATCAGAAACGCCCTGGAAGGCCCGGCCCTCCCAGCCCAAATAAGTGTCACAGAATAATGAGCCATCTTATCACATCATCTTGCCGCGGCCTATTGACTGGGTGTCTGCTAACGACACTTAGCCCCATAGCTATTAGCGCCCAAGCGCCTGAGACCTGGCCTGACTCGATTGACTATCACACGGTATACTACGGAGTGGAAGCACAACAGGCGGTGAGTTCGGGCGACCACACCCCATTCTGGCTCCTCAACAATCGCCAAGGGCTTTCCTCAATTGAAAAGACCAATGGATATCTGCGCCTACAAGCATGCAAGCTAGCCCCTCGGGCCACTCGCGAGCATCCTTGGACCTGGGGCGCCGGGGCCGATATCGTCGGTGCCTACAACTTCTCATCCTCCTTCTACGTCCACCAACTCTACGGCGAGGTGGGCTACCGCGCTTTCATGCTGACGGTGGGTAGCAAGGAGTATAGTAGCCCCGTGGCCAATCCACGGCTATCGAGCGGCGACATCCTCTACTCAGGCAACGCCATCCCCATTCCTCAAATCAAGCTCTGGATGCCCGACTATCTCGATATCCCTGGGCTCAACCACTGGATAGGAGTGAAGGGCTACATCTCGTATGGCATGTTTACCGACGACAATTGGCAGCGCGACTTCACGCCCTTTGAGGGGCGCCGTACCCGCCACGTGAAGTTTCATTCCAAGGGTGCGTTCATGCGCATAGGCGACCCGCAGCGCCACCCCCTATGGTTTGAGGGCGGTTTTGAGATGGCTGCTCAGTTTGGTGGCGAGACTATTTGGGGCGACAGTGTGCGCAAGCAACCCTCCTCACTCAAGGATTGGTTTAAGATATTCTTCCCCTCCAACGGCGGCGACGACGCCACAAGTTCCGACAAGAAAAACACTCTCGGCAACCACCTGGGCGAATGGAACGCGAGCCTCACATGGCGACCCAACAACGACTGGCGCATACGCGCTTACTTCGAACACTACTTTGAGGACCAGTCGATGATGTTTATGGAGTATAAATGGAAAGATATGCTGCTGGGCATCGAAATTGACCTCCCCAAGAATCCTGTAGTGTCGACCTTTGTCTACGAGTATCTCCACACCAAGGATCAAGCCGGCCCTCTCCTCTGGGACAAGACCCCAAACGTGCCCGAGCAAGTGAGTGGCGCCGACAATTATTATAATCACGAATTCTACACCGGTTGGCAGCATTGGGGCATGGGCATTGGCAACCCCCTGCTTATCTCCCCTATCTACAACGACGACAAGATACTGCAATTTCGCCACAACCGCGTCATAGGCCACCACTGGGGATGGGAAGGCCAGCCATTGACCGACCTGCGCTATCGTGTGCTCCTCTCCTACACCCGCAGTTGGGGCACCTACAACGAACCCCTGACACGCATCGCCACCAACTTTAACACCCTTCTGGAGCTAACCTACACCCCTCATCAGCTCAAAGGATGGAGCGCCACACTGGCTGGAGCCACCGACGGGGGCTCAATGATAGGGCATAGCGCCGGCTTAATGCTGACGATACGCAAAGTGGGCTCCTTATTCACTTTCTAACATCAACACTCTGATACGTTGACCATCCCTCGACCAAATGAAACTACAACTCCGAAAGATACACCCTCTACTCCTCTTGCTGATTTTCTCAGCAAGCCTCGCCGCCTTGCAAAGCTGCGAGATGAAAGGATCCATCAACGGGAAACTCGACGGCCAATGGCATCTGATGAGCATCCTCGACATAGAGACGGGCGTCAGCACCGATAAGACCGACGACGACCGATACTACAACTTCTATCAGCACACCTGCGTACTATCTACCTCCGGCTCCGTAATTGATCCTCCAAAGACATTTGGGGGCAACATGGTATACGACTACCCCAGCCTTACGCTCGACTTCCCCGACGACAATGTGTACACCCTGATGCGCTTTGGTCTTGACGGCAACACCACCCACTTCACGATTGAGAAGCTGACAGATCATGAACTCGTGATGCGCTCAGCCATCTCGGTATTAACCCTCTACAAGCTTTAGCCCTCGCTATGAAATACAGAATATTACTTTCGACCCTATTGTTAATGCTGGCCATCGTGGCCACTCAGGCCAAGATGACCGACCAGCAAGTGATCGACTATGTGAAAGAGCAAGTGGCGGCTGGCAAGGATTACCAGACCATCGGTAAGGAACTATTGGCTCAAGGAGTGACCGCCGACCAAGTGAAGCGCCTTCAAAGCCAATATCAGAGCGGCCAGCTCGACGCGGAGCTCAATGACGCCACAAAGCGCGCCGCCGACCAGGCCATACAGCGCTCCACGGCCGGCTCTACCACCTCGGCAGCTACTCAACGCATAGAGAAAAACGCCAAGACCACATCCAAGACTGGAAAGACTTCCAAAAGCTCTTCTGGCTCCAATTCCTCGACGACAACGGCCGTACCTCCCAACTCGGCAGGCTTTCAGGTGGTGAATCCCATTGACGCCCTCGTGATGGGGATGGAAGAAGAAGACCTAATGGAGGAGGAAGAGGAAGAGGAAACAACGCCTATCTTTGGCCACGACCTATTTCAGAGCTACTCCCTGAGTTTCGAGCCCAACGAAAATCTTGCCACACCGACCAACTACCGCTTGGGCCCCGGCGATGAAGTGGTGATAGATATATGGGGAGCCAGCGAAGACCAGATACGTCAGACTATCTCGCCCGAGGGTAGCATCATAATTGAGAATATAGGCCCTCTCTACCTCAACGGCCTCACCGTGCGCGACGCCAATAGCCGCGTAAGTCAAGCTTTGGCTTCAAAATATGCAGGCATCGATGATGGCACTACCGACGTAAGCCTTGCCCTAGGCCAGATACGCAGCATTCAGATCAACGTCATGGGCGAGGTGGAGGTGCCAGGCACCTACTGGGTGTCGCCCTTCTCGTCGGTGTTCAACGCGCTGTATCGCGCTGGTGGCATCAACGATATCGGTTCGCTGAGAAACATTCAGGTGATACGCGACGGGCGTCGCATTGTGGATGTCGACGTCTATAGCTATCTCTTCGATGGCTTATCGAGCGACAATATACGTCTGCAAGAGGGCGATGTGGTCATCGTGCCCCCCTACGATGAGCTCGTGACAATAGAAGGCAACGTGAAGCGCCCGATGGCTTACGAAATGAAGCCCGGCGAGACGGTAGAAGACCTCGTCAGCTATGCCGGAGGATTTAAGGGCGACGCCTACCCCGACGTGCTTGTCCTAGCACGCTGGGACGGAAGGCAGAATCTCCTCTACAACATCGACACTATCGACTTTGACCAGTTTGAGCTTCGCGACGGCGACTTGGTGACTATCGGCGGTCCTCTCGAACGCGTGGAAAACCGCGTTGAGCTCAAGGGCTCTGTGCGTCGCCCCGGAGTGTATGGCATCACCCCCGATGTGGCCACTGTGGCCACCCTGATAGCCAAAGCGCAAGGCCTCACCGAGGATGCGTTTACCAATCGCGCCCTCCTCATGCGCGAGGGCGACGACTTGAGCCTGGAGATGATATCGCTCGACCTGGCTGCCATCCTCAACGGCACAGCCGACGACATCCTCCTGCAGCGCAACGACGTGATCACCATCTGGAGCGTGCTTGACATCGAAGACCAAGGCCTCGTCACCATCGAAGGCCAAGTGGCCCTCCCCGGCGATTATCTCTACGCCAAAGGGATGACCGTTGAAGACCTGATAGTGATGGCGGGCGGTCTGCTCCAAGGAGCCTCCACCTCGCGCGTCGACGTGTCGCGCCGATTGACCGACCCATCAAGTACGTCACAGACCAACATCTTGGCCCAGACCTTTACCTTCGCACTGAAGGACGGTCTGACCGTGGAGGGCGACCCTGGCTTCAAGCTTAAGCCCTACGACATCGTGGAGATACGCACCTCACCTGGCTATCAGGTGCAGCGTATGGTGGAGGTGTCGGGCGAAGTGCTCTTTGCCGGCAAATATGCCCTACAGCAGCGCAATGAGCGCCTGAGCGAACTCGTAGAGCGCGCTGGAGGAGTGATTGATGGGGCCTACGTGAAGGGCGCACGTCTGCTGCGCCTCATGACCGACGACGAGAAGGCTTCGCGAGCCGCTACTCTCCGCCTTATCACACAGACAGCCAACAGCGAAGACTCCATCAGCACAGCACAATTGGACCTTGGCGACACTTACAGCGTGGGTATCGACCTCGAATATGCGCTGGCCCACCCTGGTAGCAAAGAGGATGTAGTGCTTATGGATGGCGACCAGCTCATCATACCTCAAGAGGCCTCTACGGTCAAGATAGGAGGCGCTGTGATGTTTCCCAACACGGTGGTCTACAAGCCTGGCATGAAGCTCAAGCACTACATAGAGCAAGCGGGAGGTTATAGTCCTGAAGCTCGCAAGAAAAAAGCCTTCATCGTCTATATGAACGGGCAGGTGGCAGTGGCCAAAAAGAATACCCCCATAGAGCCAGGTTGCCAGATCATTGTGCCAGCCAAGCCGCAGCATAGTGGCATGACCACAGCCCAAGTCTTGACTTGGATCACAGGCCTCTCGACAGTAACAACAATGGCAGCCACCATTTACAATCTCGTGAAGTAAGGCTATGAGCAAGTCTGATAATAACACATTCACCCCAAAGCCCTCGCAAGAGCCTCAGAAAGTAGTAGTCTCCAATGGCGACGAGCAGGAACTCAACCTCTCGGCTTTGGGCACTCGTCTCTGGGAGGGCCGGCGACTGCTTCTGAAGTGGGCGATGATAGGAGCTGCCGTGGGTCTACTGATAGCCCTCACCACCCCTCGCGACTTCGTGACTCAGGTGAGACTGGCTCCAGAAAGCACCGACAACAACAAACTCAGCGGCCTCAGTTCCCTTGCGGCCATGGCTGGTATCAGCCTCGGGGGCAACGCTGGCACCGACGCTGTGTCGCCAGAGCTTTATCCCGAGGTGGTGGCCTCCGTGCCTTTTGTGGTTGACCTCTTTGATGTCGACATCACCCATGCTCTGCCCGATGCCCCTCAAGATATCCCACGCCCCATCACCCTGCGCTATTATGTACAAGAGATGGAGAGCGACCCATGGATAATGGCGGTGATGAACTTCCCGCGTATCACTATGGGGGCTATTCACAGCCTCCTAAACGATGAGGAAGATGGAGAAGGTCGTAAAGTAGACCCCTTTCATCTCACACGCGAAGAGAACCGAGTGGTAGATGCTTTCAGAGGTTCTATATCGGCCGATGTGGATAGCAAGACCGATATTATCACCATCACGGTGGCTATGCAAGATCCCTTGGTGTCGGCTGTCGTGGCCGACACTGTGGTGGAGCGCCTCAAAGATTATATAATCGACTATCGCACCAATAAAGCGCGCCAAGACCTGGCCTATGCTGAACGCCTCAACGAAGAGGCCCGCGATGAATATTACGCTGCGCAAAAGCGGTATGCTGATTACGCCGACCGCAATCAGGGCATCACCTCGCGTACAGGCAAGATTGAAGAGGAGCGACTGCAAAACGAGGCGTCGCTGGCCTTTACGCTCTACAACTCTACGGCGCAACGTGTGCAAATGGCAAAAGCACAGGTGCAGGAGATTACTCCTGTCTACACTGTGCTTCAACCAGCCACTGTCCCCGACCGTCCAGCAGGGCCACGGCGCATTCTTATTCTTATAGTTTGCGTAGGATTGGCCACTATCGGTGCGCTGGTTTGGCACATGTGGCTTGGTGGGTTCTCTCGTAAGGCGTGGGCTTTCTTACGCCAATGGTGAGGCCAGCGCCTGCTGCCAGGCCTTTCCTTGATTGGCATACAGGTCTTGGAGCTTGCCCATAAGGCGCTGGCGAGTGGATTGATAGGTGGTGGCCAACTGGTCTTTGCGGCTCGTCGCGTCGCTGCTGATATCAGCTACGGTTTGCGCCAGAGCCTGAGTGGATTGGCTTTTGGAGAGAGCTTCTTGCTCGGGTGTGCTTCCCACCACTGCGCTACGCGCAGCCGCGCGGCGCGAGGAGTCTTTAAGCATGGCTGAGGTCTCGGAGAGAAGCGCACGAGCATCAGCGCGCTCAGTGGCTGTCTCGTTGTAGCGTTGTTGATACCAATCATCGAGTTGAGTGATCTCGGATTTCACACTGCTTTGGGCCTTCTTGAGGGCTTTAGAGGCCGAAAGGCCTCCCAAAAGGCCCGAGGCGAGATTGACACCTGTTTTCAGTAAAGAAAATGACATGGTAGAGTGACGTTTAGTAAGGAATATGAAGTAGGAGAGTAGGCAAAAGTAGATGCCTTTTATAGATTAGCGCCTATATGTTGCTCCCCTCTAATTATTTCCACGTTCTAAGCAGAGTCAAAGGTGTAAGATAAGGTTTTTATTGGTAATTTTGTAACCGATATGAAACGAAGCGATTTTGAAATTATGGCTCCCGTGGGGAGCTACGACAGCCTGTATGCAGCCTTGGAGGCTGGCGCCGATGCTGTCTACTTTGGTGTGGAGGGCCTCAACATGCGTGCCCGCTCAAGCGTCAACTTCACCGTTGACGACCTTAAGCAGATAGCCTCTATCTGCAGCCAGCGAGGCATGAAATCATATCTCACCGTCAACACGATCATCTACGATAGCGATATTCCCACGTGCCACTCCATCATCGACGCTTCAAAAGAAGCCGGCATCACAGCTATTATAGCCAGCGATGTAGCGGCTATCAGCTATGCCCGAAAGATAGGCGTAGAGGTGCATATCTCCACGCAGGTCAACGTGAGCAACATCGAGGCCGTCCGCTTCTATGCCGCTGTGGCCGACGTGATGGTTCTTGCCCGCGAGCTTTCGCTCGACCAAGTGAAAGCGATCCATGAAGCCATCGAGAAGGAGGACATCCGAGGACCTCGTGGCGAGAGGATACGCTTGGAGATGTTTTGCCACGGCGCTCTCTGTATGGCTGTCTCGGGGAAATGTTATCTTAGTCTCCACGAACTCAACTCAAGCGCCAACCGTGGCAGCTGCACCCAGATATGCCGACGCGGCTACACCGTCACCGACCGTGAGACCGGCGACCAACTCGATGTGGACAATCAATATATCATGTCGCCCAAGGACCTCAAGACCATCCACTTTCTCAACAAGATGGTGGATGCAGGCGTGAGGGTTTTCAAAATTGAGGGTAGAGCGCGTGGCCCTGAATACGTAAAGATAGCCGTGGAGTGTTATAGCGCAGCTCTCCAGGCCATCTGCGATGGCTCGTATGGCGATCCAGCTCAGATAGCTCGCTGGGATGAGCAGCTCGACAAAATCTTCAATCGCGGCTTTTGGAATGGCTATTACCTTGGCCAGCGCCTCGGTGAGTGGTCGGCCAAGTATGGCTCGTCGGCCACGCGCGTCAAGCAGTATGCCGCCAAGGCTGTGCGCTATTTCTCCAAGCTCGGAGTGGCCGAGTTTAAAATGGAAAATGGCGAGCTAAAGCGCGGCGACGAGGTGGTAATCACCGGTCCCACAACGGGCGCCATAATCCTTACGCTCGACGACATACGCGTAGACCTCAAGAGCGTGGAGCGCACCGTCAAAGGGGAAAGCTTTTCTATCGCCGTTCCCTCCAAGATACGCCCCAGCGACCGCCTTTATCTCTGGGCGAAGACCGAAAAAGCTAAGAAGGAGCCTCAATAGCGAGGCACGCCCTTCAGAGGGTTGATAGCCCCCGGAGGCTGGTCGGAGCTTTCGAGACGAGCAGCGAGGGTCTGAGCCGAAGGCCAGTCGCCCGTGATACGCCATTCCTCGCGCCCATCGCGATAGATGATGATGGTAGGCACTTGCTCGAGCTTTACGAGGTGGGCCTCACGCTCGTTGTCGGCCACGTTGATACGATATACTGGAGCCGCGGGGCCTAATATTTCTTTTACTTCGGCTGTTAGGCGGTTGGCTGTGTCACACTCAGGAGAGTCGTCGTAAAACTCAACCAACCCGGCCACCTGGCCTCGCAATAATTCATGTACGTCCATAATAGTAGGGGGGATTAGTGTTGACTGGCCAATATAGGCCAGCCTGAAAAAAGTGTATTTGTCAGTTTTCTCTTTGAGTAGCCAAAAGCTACATACTACTAACATTTAGCGCTATGTAGCAGTTCAAAAAACCTCGGCCCTTGAGACCCGGGGGCGCCTATCGACTATTGTGCTTGCGGAAGTTCGATGCGGAAGGTGGTGCCTACGCCTGGCTCACTCCACTTGACGAAGATGTGGCCGCGGTGGTATTGCTCCACGATGCGACGCGCCAAAGTAAGTCCCAGGCCCCAGCCACGAGTCTTGGTGGTAAATCCTGGCTTGAACACCGACTTCTGGTCGCGCCGGCTGATGCCTTTGCCGCTGTCGGTCACCTCTATCACCACCTGATTGCCTTCCAAGGCGGAGGCCACCTGAATGCTTCCCTGGCCTTGTGGCATAGCATCCACAGCATTCTTTATGAGATTCTCCATCACCCATTCGAGCAACGGCGTAGAGGCCTTGACACAGAGGGACTCTGAGGAGGGGGTATATCCCAGCTCAATCTTTTGGGATATGCGGCTACGCATATACTCTACTACTCCCGATAGCGACTGACGCAAATCAGCCTCCTCCAGACGTGGCTTCGATCCAATCTTTGAGAATCGCGAGGCTACAGCCGCCAAGCGATTGACATCCTTGTTCATCTCGCGGAGCATGTCCTCATCCACGCCCATCGACCGCAAAAGCTCTACCCACGCCATCAGCGACGAGATGGGAGTGCCCAATTGATGGGCAGTCTCTTTGGAAAGCCCCACCCACACCTTGTTCTGCTCGGCACGCTTGGTGGCCGTCACAGCGCAATATACCACAATGATAAAGGCCAGCATCATGGCAATCTGCACATAGGGGAAACGACTGAGGCTGCGCAGCAAGGATGAATCCTCATAGTAGAGCTTCTGCACAAGGCCTGGGGCTATCTCTATGTCTATCACGTTGTCGCCGGCACGCAGAGCCGTGAGTTTCTTGGCCAAGAAACTCTTGTTGGCTTCGGATATAAAGAGAGGATTGAGAGAGTCGGGTGGCTCGGGGAGGTTGAAGTTGCGATGCATCACGATGTCGCCTTGCTGATTGGTGAGGATCACGGGTATCGTGCGGTTGCCTTCTATGATGCCCAGCAAGAAGTCAAGGTATTGCTCATCGTTGCTTCCCCCTTCGCTGGCTATCTGCTGGGTGGCATCGGCCCAAATCTGCATACGCGCTCGTTCCTGCTCGGCAAGGTCATTGACCAGGCTTTGGGAATAAATCAGAAACAAGGCTACAGCCACCACAGCCAATAGGAGGAAAGCCCAGGTGCCATATCGACGCAAGGAGTAGATATTCATCGGAGAGTCTTAATAGTCGCTAAAGAGTGGAGGCTTGATGACTATCCCTATACGCACCGTTGAATGAAACTCTTTATACGCCAACAACCCTTCGCCATAACCATTGTAATACTGGAGGAAGAGATACTGGTTGTCGCGTGGGAAGAGACGATAATTGAGCTCGACGATGGTATTGTAGTTGAGTTGCCATCCTTTGCGCTTGGTGAGGATCACCGAAGCTCCAAAGCGCTTGTTGGGGGTGGAAAATGAGGTCCCCACCTGATAGATGCCGCAATAATCCAAGATATCCTTATTGTTCTCGCCATCTACGATAGGTATCCAAAACTTCCCATGGACAATAAACGTAGGGTCAATCATGATACTTCCACCCAGCGAGATCTTATTCCAGGAACGCGATTCCAGTCCATCGCGACCGTTGCTCTCATGCTCCACCATCCCTACCACCTTACCGATATATCGGTCTTTGACAAACAGGGGGCGAGCCACTCCGATGCCTGGGTTGAAATTTAGGTCGGTCATAGGCATGGAGTTTTCGAGGATGTTCCAAAACACCTTCTGCGTATAAAACAAGAAGAGATAAGAATGTCCCGGGAGAATGCTCTTTGTAAGGCGCTGGGCCACTGATATCTGAAACTTCACGTTGGAGTTTTCCTTCGTAGGGCGCTGGCCGATGGTGGTGCCAAAAATAAAATAGTTGTCCTTATAGAGGCCAAAATAAGGAGCATCATCCATAGCCTTACGAATGGAGTCGACACTGATTTTCCCTTCTTCGCGCGTGGTGACAATCTGAGCCTCTATCGTTGAGGGCCACACTGCTATTAGCCATCCCATAAGGATAGCCCCGATAAAGCCTCGTAAGGAAGATCGTTGTAAGCCTATCAGCATTTCTTTACAATATGTAATGATGCGCATTCAGCGAAAATCTCACTACAAAGATAATGAGTTTGTTTGGTTTAGCGTTTAATATTATATACCTTTGTTGCATGATTAAGTTCAACTTTACCCATTTTTTCCACAAATATGCCATAAAAAGGAAATCCTCTCTCAGGATTCCCATCCTTATGGTGGCCGCCATTATGACGTTGAGCCTCGCGTCGTGTGGCGATGATGAGAATTTTCGTATCCAAGGCGAAGTGGCTGGCGGAGGAGGCCAGATGATCGACTTTATCTACTATGCTCGCGGAGCCATGCAGCGCGTGTCGGTGCCTGCCGAAGGAGGCAAGTTTATCCTACAAGGGCAATCCTCATCCCCTACCCTCGGTTTTCTATACCTTAGTGGCAGCACCCCTCTGGCCACCATCGTCGTTGAGAATGGCGACAATATAGAGTGTAAGCTCTCTGCTGAGGACCCGCTGGCGGCTGAGGTAAAAGGCAACAAGACATCGAGCGCCGTAGCCGACTTTCTACACGAGAATGCCGATGCCATCCGTAAGGGCGACGTGGAGGCTGTCAATCAAGCTATAGCCAAATATGTAGGTTCCCACCCCAAGAGCATGGCCTCGACAGTGTTGATGGTCACTCGCTTCTCTTCTGAAGGATACGAAAAGATGGCCGACTCGTTGATGAGCCTTATCCCCCTCAAAGCGCGCCCCACAGCCGTAGTGCAAGGCTTTAACACGGTGATGGCCTCCCTGCTCTCCACCGAAGCCAATGCCGAATTGCAATCAATGGGCCTCTATGACCGCCGCGACACCATCATACGCTACATGCCTCGCCAACAGAGCCTCGCTCTCTTTGCTTTCGTAGGGCCTGAACGCAGCCAGCGCGACACGATTGTCCCCAGCCTCCGAGCTCTCAGCGACACCTTTCCCAAGCGGCGCCTCAAGGTGATGGAAATATCCACGGCTCTTGACTCGGCGCGCTGGCGCCAGTCGGTGGATGGCGACTCCGCCTCGTGGGTACAGGCTTGGACCCCCGGGTCGGTGGCTTCGTCGGCTTTTAGGAAAATGGCTGTACCCAGAGTGCCATTTTTCATCGTTGCCGACTCCACGGGATCCCAGATATATCGCGGTGGGAGCATCGAGAAGGCCAAGAGCCTCATCAACCGAAGACTTAAAGGTAGTTAACGCCTGCGCAAAGTGATGGCCAATTGGATAATAATCCTTAACTTTGCAGTTCACTTACAACACATAATCACATAATCCCACTCTCCTCAGATCACATTTTCCCTCCCTAACTACTCACTCTATTCGTTTCAATAATGAGAAAACTCTTACTCCTTCTCACCCTGGCCACCTGCGCCACTGCATTTGCTGCATCAAATCCTCCGGTTGCCGATGGCTATTATCGTATACGCAACTATTATACTGACCGTTATGCATTCGTGCTCGACAACAAAGGCTCCATCAACTATCAAGCTTCTACAGCCGACCTTGGCGCCATCGAGCTATATAAGACTCATGCGCGCGCCACGAGCAATCCTGCAAGCGTGATGCACGTGGTCAACTATTCGGGCGTGCAGTACAACATTAACACTCAGGGCACGAGTATTAATGATATTATTAGCACCTATGTACGCATTATGGCGGGCAAGTATGGTTGCTTCTACGCTTACGGCTCGAAAAGTGGCATGACAAAATATCTCTGCGACGGCGAGTTTGTGCTCACTAAAGAGGTGGGTTATCTCTCGGAAAAAGGCACTGGCGAGGAACGTCTATGGTACTTTGACGCGATTGACGCCACCGACGACGATAATTACTTTGGCGTACAGGCCACCGAGGAGACTTCTCAAGGCTACTATGCCACGATGTATGCCGACTTCCCATTCACGCCCTATTCCACTGGTGTAAGCGTATGGACAGTCACCATGGTCGACCCCGACTTTGGCGCTGCTGTGATTGAAGAGGTGAAGGGAGTGGTGCCTGCCAACACACCAGTGTTGTTTAAGCTCACCTCCGATTCTCCCTCTGACAATCGTCTGGACATCGGCGGCTCGTCGTCGGCCAACCCCACCAACCTCCTCAAGGGCGTATACTTCAACTTTGACGACGGCAACTCAGCCACAGGCGGCACCAAAGGTAAGCACTACAACCGCACCGACTATCAAGCCTCCACAATGCGTGTGCTGGGGGTAACTGCCGACGGCTCTATTGGCTTTGTCACAGACAGCTCACGCCAGTGGATTGACGCCAACACGGCTTATCTCCCTGTAAGTTCAGGTACCCCCAGCGAGCTTAAGATTATGACAAAGGAAGAATACATCACTGGCATCACTACCGTCGACGCCGACCTCTCGACAGGCGCCCCCTTTGATGTCTACAACACTATGGGCGTAAAGGTGCGCTCACAGGTCAACTCTCTCGAGGGTCTTCCAGCTGGTATTTATATCGCCAACGGTAAGAAATACATCGTGCGCTAACCCCCCGACCGAGTATCTTCTATAAGAGTAAATAAACAACGAGGGCTGCCTCACGGCAGCCCTCGCTTTGGTTTGAATAATACCTAACTTAAAACATTCTTTAGTCAATTTCTTCATCGGCCTCATAGCCGCCCATCTCGCGCAGAGCGTTCTTCAGCATTACATACTGCTGGAAGAGATGGTTGACAGGCACTTCGCCCTTGGTGTAGTCGTGCATAGGGCTCTTGAGGAAGAAGCTCAAGAAACGCTGTATGCCGTGGCGGCCAGCGCGAGCAGCGAGGTCGCTGAGGAGCACGAGGTCAAGGCAAAGAGGAGCAGCGAGGATAGAGTCGCGGCAGAGGAAGTTGATCTTGATCTGCATGGGGTAGCCCATCCAGCCAAAGATGTCGATGTTGTCCCAGCCTTCCTTGTTGTCGTTGCGGGGAGGATAGTAGTTGATACGTACCTTGTGGTAGTAGTCGGTATAGAGGTCGGGCTGATTCTCGGGCACGAGGATCGATTCCAGAGTGGAGAGCTTCGATACCTCCTTGGTGCGGAAGTTGGCAGGTTCGTCGAGCACCAGACCATCGCGGTTGCCAAGAATGTTGGTTGAGAACCATCCAGAGAGGCCAAGGCAACGTGTGCCGATGATGGGAGCAAAACCGCTCTTCACCAGTGTCTGGCCAGTCTTGAAGTCCTTACCAGCGATAGGCATACCGGTCTTCTCGCTGAGCTCCCACATGGCGGGGATATCAACGGTGGTGTTGGGGGCACCCATGATGAAAGGACAACCTTCGCTCAGAGCTGCATAAGCATAGCACATCGAGGGAGCGATATGGTCCTTGTCGTCGGCCTTCATTGCAGCCTCAAGAGCCTCAAGCGAGCCATGAATCTTCTCATCTACTGGGACATATACCTCGGTAGAAGCTGCCCAAAGCACTACTACGCGGTCAACACCAGTCTCCTTCTTGAAGCGACGGATATCTTCGCGTATCTGCTCGGTCATATCCCAGCGATCCTTCACCTGCTTTACATTGTCGCCATCAAGACGCTTTGCATAATTGTGGTCGAAGGCAGCCTTCATAGGCTTGATCTTCACGAGCTCATCCTTTACGGGCTCGATATCCTTCTCCTTCAGCACCTCACAATTGATAGCGCTCTCGTAGGCGTTGGCAGGATATACGTCCCAAGCGCCAAATACGATGTCGTCGAGCTTGGCCATGGGCACTATCTCATCATATTTCAGATATTTCTTGTCGGCACCTTTTCCTACACGGATTTTGTCATACTGCGTCATGGAGCCTACAGGCTTTGCAAGCCCTTTGCGAGCCATGAGCACACCAGTCATAAATGTAGAGCTTACGGCTCCCAGTCCTACTACGAGAACTCCAAGTTTGCCTTCTGCAGGCTTAACATTTGATTTGTTCATGATCAGGTTGTTGATAAGTCTTTTTGAGTGTTATTTCTTGGTTTACTATTTGTCTTGTAAAAATTGCGCGTAAAAGTAGTAGTAATTTTCAAGGTGTGAAAATATTTTCAATTTAAAAAGCGCTTATTTTTACTAAAAATCAATAATATTTTGCGAATATTGTTAGATATATTTAAATTCAAACTAAATTAGGCGTTTTTATGTTAAGCATTTATAACGCTACCCTTAGCACATCTCCGAGCTGCGAGATCATTGCTGAGTCCTCCACAGCGTCTTCATCGGCGGTCCAGCCACGGCCCTTGAGCCAAGCCACTTGACACCCTATCTTACGTGCAGGCTCAATGTCCTTACGGTAGCTGTCGCCAATCACCAACACCTCTTGGGGCTTCAGCCCCAAAGCATCTACTCCGAGCTGGAAGATAGCTGGGTCGGGCTTACGGACGCCCACCACCGCGCTCTCTATAATCTGACGGAAGTAGCGCAGCAAGTCAAAGTCGGCCAGTACGGCCTCAACATTGCCATAGAAGTTTGACACCAACACCAGAGGATAGCGTTGATAAAGCGCTTCCAGAGTGGGGCGCGCATCCTCAACGGCATTGCGAGCAGCATCATAACAATAAGCCGCCACCGGCTCAGCATATTTCTCAACGGACCCTTGAGACAATATCCCATGCTCTACGAGATAGCCAAGCTCGATGTCCATCTTAATCTTGAGCAGATGATAGAAGTTGTGATGGGGATAGATGTGGCGTGTGCGTGCCAGTTCACGCTCGGCATACACGTAGGCATCGCGGAAGTCTTGAAGACCCACTGGCACACCAACAGCTTCATAGCCATCGCGTATCACCCAGCTCCAGTGGACACCCCGCGTGTCGATTGTCCCACCGTAATCAAAGATTATTCCTTTAATTTTAGTATTTTCCATCTTTCAGTTCTTGGGTAAAACGTTTGCAGATACGTTCATGACGCCATACCATCATCAGCAGTATAACGTTGAGCACCGTCAGCTCGAAAGCGAAATAGAGCCACGGCATCAACAGGAATATAGCGACGAAGAGAGCTATCGTGCGCCAATTAAACGACAATATATTGGTGTACTTCATCAGCGGCAGGCTTGCCTTGCGAAAGGCGTCGCGAAACGACTGAGGTATCTTCCCGTCGGGGAAGCGCTGGGAAAGCTCTGTGCGCAGCCGCGACATGGCTGGGGTGGTAGCCTCCTGCTGTAGGGTATAGTTGGTGTAGAAGCTCAAGGTAAGCTTCTGCCAGAAGTTGTGGCGCCACGTCAGCTTAGCGAGCTTGCGTTTTAGCGAGAAGGCGCGTTCAAGTTCGCTCCCCTCCTCACCCTTAAGAAAATAGAGGTGAAACTGGCGGTAATAGTCGGCCATAGCCGCCTGCTTGGCGTGGCAGAGACCAGTGACCACAGCTATGACCCATATAAGCCATGGATGGGCCATAAAGAAGTGGGAGGTATAATTCTCGCGAAGACAGATGGCTATGTAGATTGACAGGAACCACAGGTCGCCGCTCAAGCCGTCGAGTATACGGCCAAGACGCGAATACTGCTTGGTCATTCGAGCCAGCTGGCCATCGGCGCTGTCAAACGAATTGGCCCAGACCAGCAACACTACTCCTATTATATTAATCCAAATATCGTTGAAATAGAAAGCCACACCCGCTCCTATACCAAGGAAGATAGAGGCGATTGTGATAGCGTTGGGAGTAATGCCAAGACGCTTGGCAAGACAGGCCCACATATATCCTATAGGGCGATAAAACGCCAAGTCGATATGTTCTTCTGTATCCATCGACTTTAGCGAGGCCTTATACCCGGAGGTCTCTTTCATATCCTGGCGCGCTACTTGTTGGTGAGAGGATGATTTTTTATCGAGTTGATAATACATTTAGCAATATGAGGGGCGGCCTCGTTGCGACAAGGCGCAAAACTGGGCCAGTCGTTAAAGTCAATAATACGGATATCACCTTCGGGCGACACTATGCAGTCGCCGCCATAAATTTTCACGTCCAGCACCTCCGAGGCGTTTTGACAGATGGCTTTTAGGCGCTCTTTGTCAAAGGGGAGGCCCTGCGACTTGCCATTGACAGCTTCGTGGCCATACTTGCTATGGCCCTCGTCGAAGGGATAAAACCAGAAGAAGAAGGGCGTGCCCTGCACACCATAAAATTTTATCAAGTCGCCTACGAGATGGCGATTGATGACTGCGCGTTTAATGCCACGCAGGAAGTATTCTTGAAGCACCTCCTGAGCCTCCTCGGGATGACGCACGTAGCTCACGTCCTCTTTGTGCATGGCGTGGAAGTCGCCGCGCTTAATCCAGCATTGGTTAAACCCATTCTTTATGAGCTTCTCGCGAATACCTTCGTTGGTGTCAACAATCAAGCTTTCGGGATAAGGGATGTTGCTACCCACGAGTATACGGGTCATGCGCTCGCGAGTACAGTTCTCGATGCCGTAGCCTGAGTTGATCACCAACGCTCCATGGTCTTCCTTCTCTTGGAGCTTGGCAATCGAGCGCATCTCGCGACACATGTTGACGATGATGGGCTCGGTCACTTTGTCGGCGATTAGTTGCTCCTCGCTATAGACATTGACTTCACAGCCACGCTTGCGCAGTTGGTCGGCCACGATGTTAAAGATAGCGGCATCGTTGCCTATGTGATTGGGGGAATAAGCGCCTGCACGCATCACCCCTGCTATTTTTATCTCAGCCATTATAGTGTGGATAAGTATATTCGTTTTGATTGGTTGTTGGTTTCTCCGGGGTCAGCTCCTGTCGTTAAGAAACGCCTCTGCGGTGGCTATATCTCCTGCATGGTCCACATCCACTATCTTAGGGAAAGGATAGGCACGCAGCTTAAGGCCGGCCTCTACCAAGGCGCGCTGATAATTGCGCATGCGAGCCACACCCTTTGCCATACAGTCCTCGAGCACGGGTATGGCGCTTCTACGCAGCCCATAGACTCCTCCCGAGATATATTCTACTCCCGGGAAGGGCTTGTCGCAGAAAGCAGTGATGTCCATCTGGCTATCTACTTTTATATAGAGCGGCTTCTCGTCGTCGATAAACGAGGTGACGGCCATATAGCCATCGGCCACCTTGTCATCTTCAAAGGCTCGGATATAGCTTGCGAAGTCGGAGGGGCGAAAGATGGTGTCGACCGTGGTGAGACACAGCTTTTTATCCTCTGGAAGGGCAAGCAGGTGGCGGCTCACCTCATAAAAGCTATGCATCGACGACGGCGTTGACTTCACAACGAGAGTAAACGGCACCGGCAACGTCAGGCTCTCCAAGAATTCTTTCACTTGGGTCATCTGCTCATTGACGATCACGGTGAGCGACTCGGGATTATTGGCCATAAAGATGTCGATCAAACGCTCTATCATGGGTTGGCCATTGAGTCTCACCAACGGCTTGGGCCACTTCACTCCTTCTTGCACCAAGCGCGAACCTTCGCCTGCGGCAATAATTGCGTAGTTCATACTTCTTATTCTTCGTCGGATGATTTTGTGAGGTCGAGCACCACATTGTCGGTCTTGTTTTTCTCCACATACTGCTTGCGCAGGGGGTTGGCATGCGCAGTGGCATAGCGCTGACGATTGCGCCATATGTCAATGGCCATATAGAGAGCTTCGCGCATGGAGGAGGGAGAGGCCTGCCCCTTGCCGGCGATGTCGTAGGCTGTGCCATGGTCGGGAGATGTGCGCACGTAGGGAAGGCCAGCCGTGAAGTTGACGCCGCTGTCCATGGCCAGTGTCTTGAAAGGGGTCAAGCCCTGGTCGTGATACATGGCCAACACCCCGTCAAAATGTGCAAATTGCCCGCTGCCAAAGAACCCATCGGAAGCATAGGGTCCAAAACAGTTGATCTTGGCCTCCTGCGCCTTCTTGATGGCTGGGATTATCACTTCTTGCTCTTCCTTGCCAAGGAGGCCCTGCTCGCCTGCATGAGGATTGAGCGAAAGCACAGCAATACGAGGCTGAGTCACCCCAAAATCCTTTTGGAGAGAGAGATTGAAGGCTTTCAATCGCTCCACGATATTGTCCTCGGTGATGCTTTCAGCCACCTTTGACAGAGGAGTATGGGCTGTGACTAATGCCACACGCAGCTTGTCGGTACATAATATCATCAGCGCCTTGTCGCCCTCTTCGCCAAGCGAGGCCTCAAGATACTCAGTGTGGCCTGGGAAAGTGAATGTAGGGCTCTGGATATTATGCTTGTTGATAGGGGCAGTGACCAGCACGTCGATGTCGCCATTGCGGAGGTCGGCCACTGCACGCTCCAAGGCCACAAAAGCAGCTTGGCCAGCTACAGGCGTGGATTGTCCCGTATCGACCTTGGTGTCTTCAGCCACCACGTTTACGATATTATACTCTCCGTGGCGCGCATCGGCTCCAGAGGCCACTTGCACTAAGGGAATCCCTGGATGCTGTATCATCTTGCGATACAGAGCGGCTATTTTGGCCGAGCCATAAATGACGGGGGTGCAAAGTTCAAGAATGCGATTATCCTCCAAGGCTTTTAATATCAACTCGTAGCTTATACCATTGATATCGCCATGGGTGATGCCTACTTTGATGGGTGTATGTTGACTCATGGGGATTGGTTTCAATTCAAGCTGCTAAATTAGTCATTTTTCTCCAATTAGCTATCATTCTCTTCCCAAAAAGCCCATAAAAAGCCCCGCGCGGGCGTTGTGGCCATGCGCGGGGCAATATCTATGGGGATATGCACCTTCTATTAGAGGTGAGGACCAGCAGCTACGAGGGCCTTGCCAGCAGCGTTGTTTTCAAACTTCTTGAAGTTGTTGATAAACATCTCGGCAAGCTTCTTAGCCTTGGTGTACCACTCTTCGGGGTTAGCGTAGGTGTCGCGAGGATCGAGGATCTTAGGATCTACGCCGGGGAGTTCGGTAGGAATAGTGAAGTCAAAGATAGGTATTTCCTTGGTAGGAGCCGAGAGGATGGAGCCATCGAGGATAGCATCGATGATGCCACGGGTGTCGCGGATAGAGATACGCTTGCCAGTACCATTCCAGCCAGTGTTGACGAGGTAAGCCTTAGCGCCGCTCTTCTCCATGCGCTTAACGAGCTCTTCTGCATACTTCGTTGGGTGGAGCGAAAGGAATGCAGCGCCGAAGCAAGCCGAGAAGGTAGGAGTAGGCTCGGTAATACCACGCTCTGTGCCAGCGAGCTTGCTGGTGAAGCCAGAGAGGAAGTAGTACTTGGTCTGCTCAGGGGTGAGAATCGACACAGGAGGAAGCACACCGAAAGCATCAGCCGAGAGGAAGATTACTTCCTTGGCGGCAGGGCCACGGCTTGCGCCTACGAGGTTGAGCACTACGTTCTTGATATGATTGATAGGATAGCTTACACGGGTGTTCTCGGTAACGCTCTTGTCGGTGAAGTCGATCTTGCCGTCCTTGTCTACGGTGACATTCTCCAGAAGGGCGTCGCGCTTGATGGCATTGTAGATGTCGGGCTCGCTCTCCTTGTCGAGGTTGATCACCTTGGCATAGCAGCCGCCCTCAAAGTTAAACACGCCATTGTCGTCCCAGCCGTGCTCGTCGTCGCCAATCAGCAGACGCTTGGGGTCGGTGGACAGCGTGGTCTTACCTGTGCCAGAGAGGCCGAAGAAGATAGCGGTGTTCTCGCCCTTCATGTCGGTGTTGGCCGAGCAGTGCATCGAAGCGATGCCACGCAGAGGCAGGTAGTAGTTCATGATTGAGAAGAGGCCTTTCTTCATCTCGCCACCATACCAGGTGTTGATGATGAGCTGCATGCGCTCGGTGAGGTTGAAGGCCACGCAGGTCTCGCTATTGAGGCCCAGTTCCTTCCAGTTCTCAACCTTTGCCTTGGAGGCGTTGAGCGATACGAAGTCGGGCTTGAAGTTCTTGAGTTCTTCCTCCGTAGGACGGATAAACATGTTGGTGACAAAGTGGGCTTGCCATGCCACCTCCATGATGAAGCGCACTGCCAGACGGGTGTCGGGGTTGGTGCCGCAGAAAGCGTCAACTACGTAGAGAGTCTTATCCGAAAGTTCCTTGTCAGCGATGCCCTTGAGGACGTCCCAAGTCTTCTCGCTGATAGGCTTGTTGTCGTTCTTGTACTCGTCGCTGGTCCACCAGATGGTGTCGCGCGAGGTGTCGTCCATCACAAAGAATTTGTCCTTAGGCGAACGGCCGGTGTAAACGCCGGTCATCACATTGACAGCCCCGAGCTCTGTCTGCTGACCTTTTTCAAAGCCCTCAAGACCGGGCTTGGTCTCGTCGATAAAGAGCTGGTCAAAACTGGGGTTGTGGATCACCTTTGAGCCAGTGATGCCGTACTGTGATAAGTCAATCGTACTCATTTTGTTAAACTGCTTGAAATATAAGTGGTTAATGTTGTGTAGTCTAGTCTGATTAGTTGACGAGCAAAGGCGGGGAATCCGCATCTTGCTCTCCGACTGCAAAGGTAATAAAATTCTGCTATCTAAGCACAAACTAATAAGGAAATTTTTCTCTATTAGTTATTTTTCACTTTTGGCCCTTTTTTGTCGTATATACAGAACAATTTCGCAACCTTGCTTGTTGTAAAGGCTAAGTTAAAGATGGTAAATCGTCACGGATTGGCAATCAAAACGTTGCCAAATTGTGACATTCTGCATTTTCTGTGAATTTTTTGTAAAAAAAGTTGGAAAAAGTCATTGAATATTCAATTTTTCGAGTTACCTTTGTAGCAGACATGAAGCGACAGGGAGATTTCGCCAAGTGCGATATTTTCGTTTTGTCTATCATTCTACACAATTACACTCTTGTTTAATCCATCCTTAAATTTCCGGCGGAATAGAGATTCCCATCAATCGGAAGAATTACATACCATATGAAGATTTTTGAGCTAAAGCTCTTATTCCCTTCGTCTGGAAACCGCCAATCCACACTGTCCCTGGGAATAGCAGTTAGCCACCCCCCTTTTGACGATAAAGGGCGGCCGCATACTTGCTTATTTTAGAGGACAAGGCGCTTGGCGGTGCCTCAGGCAGGAAATAAGCAGGAATCGGTTTCGCCCTTTATTTTTTATTGTTATGAGTCAAATATGTATTGGAAAACTGATTGAAGAGGAGCTGAGAAGTCAAGACCGTTCGGTGGTGTGGCTCGCTACCAAGCTGCAATGCAACCGCACCAACGTCTACAAGATTTTTCACCGCGACAGCATCGACTCCGAGTTGCTCCTCAAGATCAGCAATGTCTTAAAGAGAAACTTCTTTGACATCTACACTGACCGCCTAGACATCTGATAGCGCAGAGGCGCTTCACTCTTCTCCTTCTACACACTATATGACACATGCAGGGACCTGGTCGGCCATAGTCTTACGGCTGCGTTTTATATAGTTGTAGCACAGTTATTTATAATACAACCACCTCACCCCATAGGCGTAGGCAGTATGTGGTACGTCCCTTTTGCTGGTAGCTTTCGGCTCAGCATCACATCTCTTCTGGGTCGTCACCTTCCCACAAAAAAAGACGAGCCCTGCTCTCATCGATAAGAGCAGGGCTCGTCTTTGCTTGTATCTTAGATGTTAAGATCAGTGTTTTGGAGGACGCTGACCGCCGCCATTGTTGTTGCCTCCAGAGCCTTCACGACGCGGTCCGCGGTCGCCGCCTTGACGCTGTGGACGTGGGCCACGCTCGCCTTGCTGGCGTGGAGGACGGGCAGGACGCTCCACATAGCCTTCGGGCTTGGGCTGGAGGGCACGCATCGACAAGCGATACTTGCCGGTCTTCTTGTCGATCTCGATAAGCTTCACCTCTACAGTGTCGCCTTCTTTGAGGCCCGACGCCTCCATGTTGTCAAGACGCTCCCAAGAGATCTCCGAGATGTGGAGCAGGCCGTCGCGGTTGGGCATAAACTCTACAAAAGCGCCAAAGTCGAGGATGGAGCGCACCTTGCCGGTATACACCTTGCCCTCTTCGGGGAGAGCTACGATGGCGTTGATCATCTCCAGAGCCTTGTCGATCGAGGCCTTGTTGGCTGCTGCCACCTCGATGTAGCCGCCCTCGTCGATTTCGTCGATCGACACTGTGGCGCCACTCTCTTCCTGGATACCCTGGATCACCTTTCCGCCCGGGCCTATCACAGCACCAATAAGCTCCTTGGGGATAAGCATCGTGACGATGCGTGGCACGTTGGGCTTGTAGTCGGCACGAGGCTCGGGAATGGTCTCGTTGATTATATTTAATATGTGTAAGCGGCCATCGCGTGCTTGATTGAGGGCGCGCTCAAGGATTTCATATGAGAGGCCATCACACTTGATGTCCATCTGTGTGGCAGTGATACCATCCTTGGTGCCTGTCACCTTGAAGTCCATATCTCCCAGGTGGTCTTCGTCGCCGAGGATATCAGAGAGCACTGCATACTTGGGGCTTTCGGTGTCGGTGATCAGGCCCATAGCTATACCGCTCACAGGCTTCTTCATCTTCACACCGGCATCGAGCAGAGCCAAGGTGCCAGCGCAGACGGTGGCCATCGACGATGATCCGTTACTCTCCAAGATGTCGCTTACGATACGACACACGTATGGGAAGTCGTCGGGGAGCATACGCTTGAGGGCGCGATGTGCCAAGTTGCCATGGCCTATCTCGCGGCGTCCGACGCTGCGCACAGGCTTAGCCTCGCCCGTGGAGAAGGGGGGGAAGTTGTAGTGGAGCAGGAAGCGCTCGCGGCCCTGGTTAATCACGTCGTCGACAATCTTCTCGTCGAGCTTAGTGCCGAGAGTCACGGTGGAGAGGCTCTGTGTCTCGCCACGAGTGAAGATAGCCGAGCCGTGAGGGCCTGGGAGATAGTCCACCTCACACCAGATGGGGCGTATCTCGGTGGTCTTGCGGCCATCAAGGCGTATGCCCTCATCGAGGATGCAACGGCGCACAGCGTCCTTCTCTACATCGTGATAGTAGCGCTTCACCAGAGGGGTCTTCTCTTCACGCTCCTCTTCGGGGATGGATTCGATATATTCATTGCAGATGGCATCAAACTGATCGGCGCGCCAATGCTTGTCGGCACACCCAGCTTTAGCCACTGCATAGGCCTTGTCATAGCATTTTTCACGTACATCCTTGCGCAATTCTTCGTCGTTGACTTCGTGGCAGTACTCGCGCTTCTCAGTGCTTCCCACCTCGCGTGCCAGCTCTTCCTGAGCTTCACACTGCGTCTTGATAGCTTCGTGAGCTGCCTTGAGAGCGGCCAGCAGGTCGCTTTCCGACACCTCATTCATTTCTCCCTCGACCATCATGATGTTTTCCTTTGTGGCGCCTACCATCAGCTCCATGTCAGCTTTCTCAAGTTGCTCAAAGGTGGGGTTGATGACAAACTGACCATCAATGCGGGCCACTCTCACCTCGGAAATAGGCCCATGGAAGGGGACATCGCTCACTGCCAAAGCAGCCGAAGCGGCCAGGCCAGCCAGCGCATCGGGGATGTCTACGCCATCGGTGGAGTAGAGTGTGATGTTGACAAAGGTATCGGCATGATAGTTGTCGGGGAAAAGTGGACGCAGCACGCGGTCTACAAGGCGTGCTGTAAGGATTTCGTAGTCGGAAGCACGGCCCTCTCGCTTCAAGAAGCCGCCAGGAAAGCGTCCAAACGACGAAAATTTCTCTTTGTATTCTACTTGGAGAGGCATAAAGTCTACTCCTTCGCCGGCCTCCTTGGCCGAAACTACAGTGGCGAGGAGCATAGTATTGCCCATGCGCAGCTCTACCGCTCCATCAGCCTGCTTAGCCAGCTTGCCTGTCTCGAGCGTAATCTCACGACCGTCGGGCAGACTGATGGTTTTCTTGATTGGATGTAACATAAAAACGTGTCTAATATTCTATCTTGATAAAAATCACGCAAAGTTACTAATTAAAAATTAGATATTTGACACTTTTCTATAGAATTGTTGATGTAAGTCAGTAATTTTGTAGTCAGAAAGCTTTTTGTATGGATAATTCAATGCATCTCATAGCCTTGCGTCAAGTGAGGTATGCCGATTCCAAATCCATCCTCACAGCCTACTCTCTCGAGGGTGGCATCCTTTCGCTGCTGGTGGCGGGAGGAGCCACGCGCGAAGCGGCAAGGCGGCGTGCACTTCTTATGCCCTTGGGGCTGGTAGAGGCGGTAGTCCACCAGCGTCCAGGGCGCGACATCCACCCCATGAGCCAGCTACAGCCCAGCGTGGCTCTCCACGGTGTATATTCCCATCCTATGAAGCAGGCAGTGGCGCTCTTTCTTGGAGAGCTACTGGCATCGGTGTTGCGCGACAGCCATCAACCCGACGCCCAACTTTACGAGTATCTCAAGTCCTCTATTCTGGTGCTCGACGCGTTGGAGCCACAACGGCTTCCCAACTATTGCATATGTTTTCTCTATGGACTGGGGCGTGCTTTAGGCATTGAGCCCGATGTAGCATCGTGGCGTCCCGGCCGAGTGTTTGACATGGTGGATGGCACTTTTCGGTCCACCCCTCCCCTCCACAGCTCGTGGCTTCCGGCCGAGGAATCGCGCTTTGTGGCGCTCTTGGGCAGGATCACCTTTGCCAACATGCACCACTTCCGCCTGTCTTCTCAGAGCCGCAGCCAAGTGCTTGACCAGATGCTGGCCTTCTATTCTATGCACGTAGCGCCCCTCACCTCCCTCCATTCCCTCGACATCCTCCGAGTCCTATAAGCCCTATAACCCCTATAAGCCCTATAAGCCCTATCACCCACTATGCTCACCCCCGATATAAAGCTCCTTCTTGATGAGGAAGCAGCACGCATCAATTCACCATCTTTTATAGCTCACGACCCCGTACAGTTTCCCCGGCGCTTTTCTATCTTGCAGGATATAGAAATCACTGCTCTCCTGTCGGCCACCATCGCTTGGGGCCGGAGGCCCATGATATGCGCCAACTGCGAGAAAATGCTCTCACTGATGGATCAGCAGCCTTACGCCTACGTGATGGACAAAGGCTACGAGGAGCTTCCCGACATGAACATTCATCGCACCTTCTTCGCCTCCAATATGCGCTATTATCTGCGCGGCCTCCACGCCATATATCAGCGCCATGGCTCGCTCCACGACTTTGCCAGCCACGAAAAGATTCATCTCTCAGAGGCTCCGGCATGGGAGCTCGTCAAGGCCCTCAACCGAGAGCTTACGGAGGCCAATGGTGGCGCAACGGATAGTCGCTGCCTGCCTCAGCAGGTCGATACGTCGGCCTTGAAGCGCATCAATATGGCGCTTCGCTGGCTCGTGCGTCGCGATGGCATCGTTGACCTTGGTGTATGGTCGTTGCTCTCCCCGGCCCAATTGTTCATCCCGTTGGATGTTCATGTAGGCAACACGGCTCGTGAGCTCGGTCTCCTCCAACGACGCTCCAACGACCGGCGCGCAGTGGAGGAACTCACAGAGCAACTGCGCCTCTGGCGCCCCGACGACCCCGTGCTCTACGACTACGCCCTCTTTGGGATAGGAGTAGAGGCTTCCAGGCCTCTATGACATCCGAGGGCGAGTAGTTGGCATGAATACAGCCAGTAGCTGAGAGGATACATCATATCTTATTCATCTAATAAATCACAATTACAAAAGGTATAAAAAGCAAAAATGATAGCCAAAAGGGTGGAAAAGTGGTGGAATGTCTTTTTTCGTTTGCTTGTACCATCTCTTTTATCTACTTTTGTTGCGCTAAACAACACTCATTCTAATATTTAATCACATTTTACTTATCGCGCTTATGAATCAAATATTTACTCTTGGGCTCGCCTCTCTGATAGCTGCTACAGCATGGGGAGGAAACGTTACCGACGTAATAGATGCCACTACTGTAGTATTTCCCGACTCGTATGTCCAGCAAGAAGCCACCCTTTCCTCTGGCGCCACATATCTTATCACGGTAAAGGACGAGGGGAGCGGTCCACAGTTTAAGGCTGGCGGCAGCAGTATCGTCACCTCCGTTTCGCCTGGCTTAGTACAGTCAATTGCCGTCACTTGGGGCTCAAAGAGCAACGAGGACATGGTCGTATATGGAAGTACCGAACCCTACACCGCCAGCGACTGCGAAGTGACGGGCACCGAACTTGGCACCATCTCCTTCACAGCCTCATCAACAGCCACTCTTGAGATTGAAGGCGAATGGCCCTATATCGCGCTCACCTCCACGGCGGTTAAGGGCAAAGCCTGTCAATTTACGGCTATCGAAATCACTTGGACTACCGACGGAGCGACACCCGAGGCCGACCCAATGGAGGGCTTGGTGATCAATGAAGTGTGTGGCGACGACGCTACTACCGATGGACTTGAAGACTGGATTGAAATTGTCAACTCCACCGATGCTACCCTGGCTCTTGAAGGGCTTCAAGTAGAGAAAATCGATGAGGACGGTGAGAGCACCATCCTTTACACTTACCCTGAAGGAAGCGAGATAGCAGCTGGGGAATATATAGTATGCTCCAAAGGCTCCGAATTTAGCGCTGGCATCTCCAACACCAAAAACGTCACCATTCGTCTCATCTCGGCGGATGGCACGGTGCTCGACACCTTTAGCAAGGCAAATGCCTTGACCGACAATGGCAACCACTACGTCGGCGGAAGCTATTCTCGCATACCCGACATCACCGGCACATGGACATCGGTAGCCAATGCTACCCGTGGCGAGGAAAATGACCCCACTCTTCCAGAGGCTATCCCCGCTGTCTTTAAGCTGGTTGATGATGTCAACGCTCTTGAGGATGGCATGGAATTTATCCTTGTCAACGTGGCCAACGCCTATGCCATGGCTTCATCCTGGGGCACTACTAAAGACGGAGGCGTATATCAGTTGGCTGAGGAGATTGAGATAGCCACCGATGGCACTATCACAGTCGACACCCGCAAGGTGGCAGTATGTACCCTCGTGGGCAATGACGATGGCGACGCCACATGGGCTATCCTCTTTGGCGAGACCAACAATTATCTCAACGATAGCCGCTATCTGGCTTGCGAAGAGTTTAAGTGTCTTGACTACAAGAAGAGCGACTCTGCCAGCAAGGGGACACGCGCATCCATCTCTTTCAACGAGGATGGCGAAGTGGAGATTAGCTATGGCGACGAGGCTGGCAGTCTGAAGTTTAATCTTAAGGATGATGGCACCTCTCGCTTCCTCAACTACGACCCCACCGACAAACCTGAGGACCACCTAGCCATCCATATGTACAAGGCTGTTGACGACTCCACCGCTATTTCTACTATCAGCATTCCCACCGAAGAGGATACCACACCTATATATTATAATCTCCAGGGTGTAAGAGTCACCACACCAACTACTGGCATCTACATCCTACGCCAAGGCTCTAAGACCACCAAGGTGCTGATCCGCTAACGCCGATCCACTCTGCTTATAATTAGCTAAAATGATTTACCCCCTTACCAACGGCGCCAAAGGCGCCGTTTTTTTTGGAGAGCTGAAACTACTATAGCTATTGGGAAGGACCCCTACGGGGTTGCAATAGATTATGCATTATTTGATACAACCCTTCAATTTTGCTTCTCAAAACCATAATTAAAAACCTCCAAGTGGATAGTCGTGTTGATATTTTTAGTAATTTCGCCCTCTAATTGCTTAGCAAAGCAAAAAGGTCAAACCTAAGTTTTATTCAGAATGATAAGAAAAACATTTGCAACAGCGATCCCTACAGCGATCACCAACAATGTCTCTCCATCAACCCTACGTAGACTTTCCCTTGCTATCCTATATCTTACGATGGTGGCCCTCGCTACGATGGCTGCTGGCAAAGCAGAGATGAAGTTTGACAGCCAAAGCCACGACTTTGGCAATATTTCTTCATCGGGCGGCAAGGTGACCGCCAACTATGAGTTTACCAACACTGGTGATGCCCCTCTGATTATTATTTCTGTGAGCAACGGCGGATGTGGTTGCACAGTCCCCTCTTTCCCCAAGGAGCCTGTAGCTCCCGGTGAGAAGGGCAAAATCTCAGTGACCTTCGACCCTACCGGACGCTCCGGCGAGTTTGCGCGCGAGGTGAAGGTGCGAAGCAATAGCGGCAAGCGCCAGTCGCTGAAGTTTAGCGGCGTCATCATCCCCTCCACTACCCACAAATAATTATAAGCCATATAGGCTATATAAGCCATATACTCCTTGCTATGAAGCGGTGGTTTATTCTCTCGGCGCTTATCGCCCTCCTCTCCATCTACGTCAAGGCCGACCCTCAGCTGACGTGGATAGAACGTGTCCACGACTTTGGTGCCTTTGACGAGGCCCTGGGCAGCGTGGAGTGTACGTTCAAGGCTGTCAATACTGGCGACGAGCCAGTGACGGTCAACCGCGCCTCGGCCAACTGTGGCTGTACCACCCCACGCTATACCCGCAAGCCCATCTACCCTGGCGACACGCTGACAGTATCCGTGGCCTACAAAGCTTCCGGGCGCCCGGGCCCCTTCACCAAGCATGTCAACGTCTACACCAATGCCTCCAAGAAGGCATCGGTGCTCACTATTAAAGGTACGGTGATCGGCACATCCAATTCGCTCAAGGGGCGCTACCCCGTAAGCCTTGGCGATATGCGGCTGGCGGCTACCGTCATACCATTTGGCGAGGTGACCTACGGCACGACCGCCAGCGCCACACTCCGCGGATACAACGCCTCCTCCGACACCATCCACCCAGCAGTCAAGACCTACAAGGGCATTAACGTCACAGTACGCCCCGAAGCCGTGCCTCCCGGCGAGCAATTTGTATTCTCCGCCACGCTCAATACCTCTAAGGTCGACGACTGGGGCATCGTCTCCGACTCGATTTATGTAGCTCCAAGCCCTTCAGGGCCTTTTACTGCAATCTCCACGGTGGCCATCGTCCAAGAAGACTTCTCCAAGCTCACCTCCGAGGAGCGCGAGAAGGCGCCACGTCTCAAGGTAGAGCCCATGATGGCCGATTTTGAGCGCCTCGGCTCCGACGAGAAGCCCACCATGACCCTGACGCTGGTCAACAATGGCCAGACGCCACTCATCATACGCAAGATATACACTCCCGACGCGGCTGTGGCTATCAAACTCAAGAAGACTAAGATAGCCCCCGGCAAAACAGCCGAGCTCAAGGTGACGGCTTATGGTGACCGTCTACCCGCTGGCACGCCCCTCAACGCCCGCATCACACTCATCACCAACGATCCAAAGCAACCCAACACCACGATACGAGTCGTGGCCCAACATTAATCTCCCCCCATATTACCCCATGGAACAGTGCTCCCACCCCGAACATCACGACTTGCACCACATAGAGAACGACGAGCAGTTTGCCGGTCTGACGGTTAATGCTGGTGTCAAACAGCCACCAAGCGTCAACCCCTACCTCACACGCCGACCAAAACGCCGACAGCCCACGGTCAACGAGCTGGTGGAGGGTATCCTCAAGGGCGACACCATGATGCTCAGCCGCGCTGTGACGCTAGTGGAGAGCCTCGTGCCAGAGCATCAGGCGAAGGCTCAAGAGGTGATAGCCCACTGCCTGCCCCATTCGGGACGCTCTCGCCGTATAGGTATCACGGGTGTGCCAGGCGCTGGCAAGTCGACCTCTATTGATGTCTTTGGTCTCCACGTGCTCAAGGAGGGAGGCAAGCTGGCTGTTTTGGCCATCGACCCTTCGAGCGAGCGCACCAAAGGCTCCATCCTCGGCGACAAGACGCGCATGGAACGCCTCGCCGTGCACCCCAAGGCTTTCATACGTCCCAGCCCCTCAGCAGGGTCGCTGGGAGGTGTGGCACGCAAGACGCGTGAGACTATCGTGCTCTGCGAAGCTGCCGGCTACGACAACATATTTGTGGAAACCGTAGGTGTAGGCCAGAGCGAGACAGCCGTACACTCGATGGTCGACTTCTTCCTACTCATCCAGCTGGCAGGCACCGGCGACGAGCTTCAGGGCATCAAGCGCGGCATCATGGAGATGGCCGACGGCATCGTCATCAACAAGGCCGATGGAGACAATATCGACCGCGCTCGCTTGGCACAAGCCCAATTTCGCAGCGCTCTCCACCTCTTCCCAGCCACCGCTTCGGGGTGGAAGCCAGAGGTGCTCACCTATTCTGGCTACTATGAGCTGGGCATCGCAGAGGTGTGGGAGATGATTGATCGCTATTTTGCCCACGTCAAGGAGAATGGCTACTTCGACCAGAAACGCAGCGAGCAAGCGCGCTACTGGATGTATGAGACCATCAACGAGCAACTCCGTTCCCACTTCTACCGCAATCCAGAGATTGAGCGCTTGCTGCAAATCAAAGAAGGCGCGGTGCTCGGCAATCGCGAAAGCTCGTTTACGGCTGCCCGCGATGTGCTCGACATATATTTTGCCAATACTTTTCCTCCGCAGGGAACAGCTAAGGGCTGAGCCTTGTTGTAGTGATATATGGTAACTCTTAATTACTATTTTTTCACTTACTATGCCTTGTCTTGAATCAGTGGGCGATGACCCCTCGTGTGGGCCGATGATGCGGCCTTGCGCCATAAAGACTGCCCCTGCTACGGGCTGTCTCGACTTTCACACGCTGACACTCTCCGACGTGCCAGCCATACTCCCCATGCTCCGTCAAGCCACCACCCGCACCTGCGACTTCTCCGTTGGCGGACTGCTTATGTGGGTCGACTACTTCCGCTATTCCATCTCCATCGTGGCCGACACCCTCTTCGTGATGGGTGTACGTGAGGACGACCTCGATGTCACCGCCTTCTCGCTCCCTGTAGGAGCCTTGCCTCTGAGCGAGAGCATCGCTTTGCTACGTAGTTTTTGCGAGGCCCACAATATACCGCTGGTACTGTCGGCTGTCCCTGAAGAGGCCATCCCCGCGCTGCAAGCCCTCGGAGCTCGCGAGATAACACCGCTGGCCGACTGGAGCGACTATCTCTACGAGGCGCAAGCCATGGCCACCTTCGCAGGCAAGCATCTCAACAAGAAGCGCAACCATCTAAATCGCTTTCGCGCCGACAATCCACAGGCAGTGGTGGAGCCGTTGACCGCCGCCAATCTGCCCGCCGTCAAGGCCTTCTTTGAGGCTCAACATATGCGTGCCGACAAGGGCATCATGGCCGACTATGAACGTCTGGCAGTGATGGATGTCTTGAAGCGCCCCGAGCTCTATGGATTTGAGGGCGCTGTGGTGTCCACTCCCGAGCATGGAGTGGTGGCTTTCACCATGGGCGAGGCTATTGGCGACACCCTTTACGTCCACATCGAAAAGATGGACCACGACGTCACCGGTTCCGGAGAGAGTGTGGCCCACGGCTTTGCTGCAATGATGCTGGAGCGTCATCCCGAGCTGCGCTACGTCAACCGCGAAGACGATGCTGGCGACCCCGGGCTGCGCCAAGCCAAGATGGCATATGCTCCTTGCGCTATCCTCCAGAAATACAACGTCACTTTCTGACCATCTCCCCCCCCTTGGCATTACATCACTTACCTACATAGTTTTTCCCCTTAAGAGAGAACAGTGGATATAGCGGTCTGCTCCCATCAACGACAGCAGACCGCTTATTTTTATAATATTTTTATTACTTTTGCGCTATGAACCAATCATTGCGCAATCTTCTAAGCCCGGTAATGGCCGGCGTGGCCATCTCGCTGGGCGCTGTGGTATATCTCAGAGTGGGTGGACCCGTTGGAGCATGCCTCTTCAGTGTGGGGCTTCTCTCTGTAGTCCACTTCCAGTTTAAGCTCTACACGGGTCGCATCTGGCGTACTCGTCAATGGGCCGACCTCCCGGAGCTTGGTGGTGTCTTGCTGGGCAACCTTGTGGGGTGTCTTATAGCGGCCCTGCTCTTCAACCCCGACCCTGCTGTGGCCGAGGGGTGTAGTCGTATAGTGATGGCTCGCGGAGAGGCTGGCTTCTGGCGGTGCCTTGTCAACGGCATTGGCTGCGGCTGGATTATGACGCTTGCCGTCACCATGTGGAGCCGTTCGCCGTGGGCACTTCTGATAGGCATCCCCGCTTTTATCCTCGGAGGGTTTACCCACTCCATCGCCGATGGGTTTTACTACCTTGCAGCTTGGCCCGTGGTGTCGGTAGATGCCTTCCTCGGGTGGGTAGCCACGGCTATTGGCAACTTTCTCGGAGGCACAGCCTATATCCTCGGCTCCTCAGCCCTCTCGCCCCTCCTGGCTCCTAAAAGCAATGAGGCCACCCAACGGATGGCCTCAAGCGATTAATATTGATAGGTTCTCGCAAGCGATGGATTTGCCTTACTGGTTGGCATAGCGCTGGAGAGCAGTCACAATCTGGCTTGTGGGGATGGCCTTGGTCATGGCTCCGGTGCGCAGGGGGAGCATGGCCTGTTGCAGAGCTGCATAGGCCTGCAGATCGCCAGCAGCCAAAGCCTCAGCCTCGAGGATGCGCAGCTTCTCGCTTAGCTGTATGCCTTCCACCATACGTTCATAGCGTATCGATGAACGGCCGCCGGGATAGATGAAATACGTGTCGCCAGGGGCGAAGAGCTTGAAGCGAGTGTCGGTCAATGGCTCATCGGTCCAGTTGGAGAACGACCAGTGGAGATATCCGTCAAAGCCTGTGGCAGTGGCGTAGATAGGGAGGTAAGCGTTGTCGGCTGGCTCGCTGTTGCTAAACTGATTGGGAGCAGGCGAAGCACAGCAGGTGTACATCAGCGACACTTGGCCAGCATCCTTGCGACGCTGCAACACGTCGGCAGGGAAGAAATCCTCAATCATTAGGGTGTAGAGCTGCAGGTCGTCGATCAGCTCAGGATGATAATTGCCTGCAAGCGACATCTTGAGGCCCGGGACAGCCTTCTGGGCGATATCGTAGGCGTTGAGCATGTCGGAGAGACCACGCTCGTCCATGGCTATCATCGTGCGGTCGAGCCATCCACGCTCCTGCATATGAGCTGCGAGGCTCTTGAGGAAAGATGTCCATAGGTCGGCATACTCTTGAGTGGTAGTAGTGGTCTTAAGATTCTCATACTCTCCAGTGGCTTCATTAAGATATCTGAAGGTCATATCCCAGGGCACCATTGAGAAACACTCGATGGCATCGCTGATGCCATACTCGTCGCATAGCTCTATGTAGCGGTCAAGGATAGTATAGTCGTAGCGCCATTGGCCATCCTTGCCAAGGATAGTCTCCACCATTGGCGAGAACTTATCGTTGCTCTGCACACCCCAAGGCTCATAGAATAGGATGGCCGTGATGGTCTTCTGTCCAGCGCGAGCCAGCATCTCCATATAGGGGCGAAGAGCCTCGATATGCTCTGGACTCCAACGCTCCACGCCCTCAAAGCGCGAGATGGCATAGGGCTGTTGCCATAGGTCGAGATAGAAAGCATAGTCGGCTGGCGCTGGCAGTTGACGCTCGAGGACGTTGACGCGCAAGGGTAGCGAAGCCACAACCTTCCCACTCCCCTGCTCCACCAGCTCAAGCGCCGTGGTATAGGCTCCGGCTGGTGCTTCGCGACTCACCTCCACCGTCACCCATATAGGGCGCACCGACTGAGCCTCCAGCTGGGCCGAAGCCTCGGGAAGGTCGATGAGGTCGGGCACTGTATAGGTGGGTAGTCCCTCGGGAGGCTCTCCGCAGGCGCGGAAGGTGTTGGTGATGACATAGCGCATAAAGGCTGCATTGGCCTCAGGCGCTGCAGCCCCAGCAGGAGTGTGCCACGGGGCAAGACGCACGCTTAGCTCGGGGGTGGCTTGAGTAGCCACTACAAGAGCCTCTACCCCCAGGCGCTCACCACGCCAAGCGGTGACGACGGTGTCGGCAGCGAGGGCTACGTCGACGGGTGCTTTAAACTGTCGGTGGTGGATATCGCTGGTGGTCCAGCTCATCGTCAGAGGCTGTTGGGCTACGAGAGTCCAGTCGGCCGAGTTCCAAACGGTGGTGTCGCGCGGCTCTTCCCAGGCCTGCGCTGCCACAGAGCTTAATGTCGTGAGCCCTATAGCAAGAGTTGAAACGAGTTTTTTCATGAAATTATTAGTAGGGTTGTTACCGAAAAGCAAAATTAAACATTTTATTTGGTTATTAGGAGAGAAGATGATAATTTTGCACAAAATTTCACGTAAAGAAAGAAAAATGACACATAGGCTACGCAGCGACGCCAGCACACAAGGGCGTCGAATGGCTGGCGCTCGTGCTCTGTGGCGAGCAAACGGCATGAAAGAAGAACAAATAGGACGGCCCATCATCGCGGTGGTCAATTCCTTCACGCAGTTTGTCCCCGGCCACACTCATCTCCACGAGATTGGCCAGTTGGTAAAAGAAGAGATTGAGAAGGAGGGGTGTTTTGCTGCCGAGTTCAACACCATAGCTATCGACGATGGTATAGCTATGGGTCATGATGGTATGCTCTACTCTCTCCCCTCGCGCGACCTTATTGCCGACAGCGTAGAGTATATGGTCAACGCCCACAAGGCCGACGCAATGGTGTGTATCTCCAACTGCGACAAAGTGACTCCTGGCATGCTCATGGCTGCCATGCGTCTTAATATACCTACGATATTTGTCAGTGGAGGCCCTATGGAAGCGGGCCGACTGGGCGACCGTGCCCTCGACCTCATCGACATCATGATCGACTCGGCCGACGAGAGCGTTGACGACGCCACTGTCACCCAGCTGGAGCGTCTCGGCTGTCCCACCTGCGGGTCGTGCTCGGGTATGTTTACGGCCAACTCCATGAATTCGCTCAACGAAGCCATTGGCTTGGCGCTCCCTGGCAATGGCACCATCCTCGCCACTCATATCAATCGCCGCAAGCTCTTCCAGGAAGCGGCCCGCCAGATAGTAGCCAACACCTGGGCTTATTACCGCGATGGCGATGAGAGCGTATTGCCTCGCAATATCGCCACGCGTCAGGCCATGCTCAACGCCATGACCCTCGACATAGCCATGGGAGGAAGCACCAACACGGTGCTCCACTTGCTGGCAGTGGCTCATGAGGCAGAAGCAAATTTCACAATGGACGACATCGATGCCCTCTCGCGCCATACTCCCGTGCTCTGCAAGGTGGCTCCCAATTCCCATTACCATATACAAGACGTGAACCGCGCGGGTGGCATCCTCTCCATCATGAAGGAGCTAGCCAACGCTGGCCTCGTGGACACTTCGGTGAAGCGTGTCGACGGCATGACCCTCCAAGAGGCCATTGACCACTTTGCCATCGGCGGCAAGGACTATACCGACGACGCCGACGAGCTATGGCGCTCAGCGCCAGGCGAAAAGCGCACCACCGAGCTGGGTTCGCAGATGGCCTTCTATGGCTCTCTCGACAAAGACCGCGCCCATGGCTGCATACGCGACGTGGAGCATGCCTATGTCAAGGATGGGGGTCTGGCTGTGCTCCATGGCAACATCGCTGTCGATGGATGTGTGGTGAAGACTGCTGGCGTGGATGAAAGCATCTGGCGCTTTAGCGGTCCGGCAAAGGTGTTTCGCTCACAAGAGGAAGCCGTGGATGGCATCCTCCACGACAAGGTGAAGAGCGGGGATGTAGTGGTCATCACTTACGAAGGCCCCAAGGGAGGTCCTGGCATGCAAGAAATGCTCTACCCCACGAGCTACATCAAGAGCAAGCACCTGGGCAAAGAGTGTGCGCTCATCACTGATGGACGATTCTCAGGAGGCACTTCTGGCCTTTCAATAGGCCACATCTCGCCCGAGGCAGCTGCTGGAGGAGCTATAGGGCTGGTGCGCGATGGCGATATTATCACTATCGACATCCCTGCTCGCTCTATCCGAGTGGAGCTCACCGACGAGGAGCTGGAGAAGCGCCGAGAGGAGGAGCTGAGCCGAGGGAATGAGGCCTTCACCCCCGCTGGCCGCGATCGCCAGGTGTCGAAGGCTCTCCGCGCCTATGCTTCGATGGTCACCTCGGCCGACAAGGGCGGCGTGCGCCTTTAATGGCCTTGGCCCGTTGTCCCTTTACCCCCTTGGTCCTTTGGCCCTTTGGAGCCCCTAAAAGAATAAAAAAGAATAAGAAGATAACGTCAAGATATTTTAAATGTCAGAAAAAATCAAAGGTTCAGAAGCTCTGTTGCGCGGCCTTATAGCTGAAGGCGTTGACCGCATCTTTGGCTATCCTGGCGGCGCCATCATACCCGTCTACGACACTCTCTACGACTTTACCGACCGCATCACTCATATCCTAACGCGCCACGAGCAGGGCGCCATTCATGCCGCTCAGGGATATGCGCGTGTGTCGCAGAGGACTGGAGTAGTGTTGGTCACCTCCGGGCCAGCTGCTACCAATGTCATGACAGGCTTGAGCGATGCAATGCTCGACAGCACCCCACTGGTAGTCATCACTGGGCAGGTGAGCTCGGGGCTACTGGGCACTGACGCCTTTCAAGAGACCGACGTGGTAGGCATCACACAGCCTATCACCAAATGGGCCTACCAGATACGCCGTGCCGAGGATGTGCCGTGGGCCGTCAGCCGTGCTTTTTATATAGCCAACACTGGACGTCCAGGCCCCGTGGTGCTCGACTTCACCAAGGACGCACAGACGGGACTGATGGAGTGGGACGGCTACAAGCGGTGCAACTTCATACGCTCCTACGTGCCGTATCCCGAGGTGCCCGATGGCGATCTCCGACGTGTGGCCGACCTTATCAACTCGGCCGAACGCCCCATGATTATCGCAGGTCATGGTGTGATGATTGCTGGCGCCGAAAACGAACTTGAATCCCTGGCCACCAAGGCCGATATTCCAGTAGCAGCCACTCTGCTGGGCCTCTCTACTATGCCCAGCGATCACCGTCTATTCAAAGGGATGGTGGGCATGCATGGCAATATTGGACCCAACATCAACACTAATCGCGCCGACCTCTTGATAGCCATAGGCATGCGATTTGACGACCGTGTGACCGGCACTATTGACAGCTATGCCAAGCAGGCCAAGATAGTGCATATCGACATCGACGCTGCCGAATTCAACAAGAATGTCCCCGTCTACGCCTCTATCCACGGCGATGCTCGCGAAGTGTTGAGCCGACTGCTGCCATTGGTGCGCGAAGCCAAGCACACCGATTGGCTTGAGACCTTCAACATCCCCGAAGCCGTGGAGCGCGAGAAGGTAATGGCCGACGCTGTGTTTCGCACCGACCCTCACGGCCGTTGCTGCATGGGCGAAGTGGCCTACTGGGTGTCGAGAGCTGCGGGTCCCAATGCCGTGCTTGTCACCGATGTAGGCCAGAATCAAATGCTCTCGGCGCGCTACTTCCGCTACACCCATCCGCGCTCCATCATCACCTCGGGTGGTCTTGGCACCATGGGCTTTGGCCTCCCCGCTGCTATAGGAGCAAAAATGGGGGCCCCAGAGCGCACAGTGTGCTTCTTCACCGGCGATGGTGGCATACAAATGACCCTACAAGAGCTTGGCACCATAATGCAGTATGGCACAGCGGTGAAAATCATCGTGCTCAACAACGACTTCCTGGGCAATGTGCGCCAATGGCAAATGATGTTTTTCCATGAGCGCCTGAGCCAGACCCCGATGCTCAACCCCGACTTTGTGGAGATTGCCAAGGCCTACGGGATACCGGGCGAGACGGTGGAATGTCGTGAGCAGCTCAGCGATGCCATTGAGCGCATGATGCTCCACGATGGAAGCTACCTGCTCAATGTCCGCGTTGACGAAGCTGATATGGTGTTCCCCATGACGCCTGTAGGCAAGCCCGTCGACTATGTGATGCTCAACAACACCGAGATTTATCCTCTCGACTAATCTCCCCCTCTCACCCATCCCACCCACTGTCATTATGAATCCCACTGATACGCTTTACACAATAGCAGTCTTTGCCGAGAACCATGTAGGTCTGCTCAATCAATTGTCAATCATCTTCACTCGGCGCGGTCTCAACCTTGAGAGCGTGACGGCAAGCCGGTGTTCCATCCCCGGGGTGCATAAGATGACGCTTACCTGCTATAGCGATCGCCCCACGATGGAAAAGGTGATAAAGCAGATAGAGAAGCGAATCGACGTGATACGAGCATTCCTCTACACCGACGACGACATCGTATATCAAGAAGTGGCCCTCTACAAAGTGCCTACCGAACGCCTGCTCCACGAGCAACACCTCGAAGAAATAATCCGCCGCCACAACGCCCGCATTCTCGAGCTCACGCCAGAGTATACGGTGATAGAAAAGACTGGCCATAGCGACGAGACCGAAGCCCTCTTTGAGGAGCTTAAAAAGTATGACATCCGACAGTTTGTTCGCACTGGCCGAGTGGCTGTAACTAAGAGCCCCATGGAGCACGTAGACCTCTACCTGCGTCAGCAAGAAGAGCGCCAGCGCTCCCTCTCCTAATCCCCCCACTTTACCCCTTTGGCGAAGAAAAGAAGAAAGGACGAAAGGACGAAAGGCTTAAAAGAAAAGAACAAAAAAACCCAAATAACCCTCAACAACAACAATGGCAAAACTTAATTTTGGCGGTGTTGAAGAAAACGTCATCACCCGCGAAGAATTCCCTCTTGAAAAGGCTCGTGAAATACTCAAAGACGAGACTATAGCTGTGATTGGCTACGGTGTGCAAGGCCCTGGCCAAAGCATGAACCTCCGCGACAATGGTTTCAACGTGATCGTGGGCCAGCGTCCTGGCAAGACTTTCGACAAGGCTGTAGCCGACGGGTGGGTACCCGGCGAGACCCTCTTCGGCATCGAAGAGGCTTGCGAGCGCGCTACTATCATAATGTGCCTCCTCAGCGACGCTGCCGTGATGTCGGTATGGCCTCGCATCAAGCAATATCTCACCCCTGGCAAGGCCCTCTATTTCTCTCATGGTTTCGCTATCACTTGGAACGACCGCACTGGCGTGGTGCCCCCCGAAGGCATCGACGTTATCATGGTGGCTCCTAAGGGCTCTGGCACATCGCTCCGCACCATGTTCTTGGAAGGCCGCGGCCTTAACTCCAGCTACGCCATCTATCAAGACGCCACAGGCCGCGCTTTTGACCGCACCATAGCACTTGGTATCGGCATCGGCTCAGGCTACCTCTTCGAGACCACTTTCGTGCGTGAAGCTACAAGCGACCTCACCGGCGAACGCGGTTCGCTCATGGGCGCCATCCAGGGTCTCCTGCTCGCCCAATACGAAGTGCTTCGCGAGAATGGCCACTCGCCCTCCGAGGCTTTCAACGAGACTGTAGAAGAGCTCACACAGTCGCTGATGCCCCTCTTTGCCCAAAAGGGTATGGACTGGATGTATGCCAACTGCTCTACTACGGCTCAGCGCGGCGCTCTTGACTGGATGGGCCCGTTCCACGACGCCATCAAGCCAGTAGTGCAGCGCCTGTATGAGAGCGTGAAGAGCGGCAACGAGGCTCAGATCTCTATTGACAGCAACTCCAAGCCCGACTATCGCGAGAAGCTTGAGAAAGAGCTCAAGGACCTACGCGAGAGCGAGATGTGGCAGACGGCTGTCACCGTGCGCCAACTGCGTCCAGAAAATAACTAAAGGAAATAAATAGGAAAGATAAAATTTCTTTTTTTTCATTGAGATGGGGGTCTGTCGTGAGATAGGCCCCCATTTTTATCTCTATCCCTCTATCTCTCTATCTCTCTATCCCTCTATCCCTCTAAAAAAAAGAATGAGTAACGTAAGCCGAAGCTTAACAATTACTCATTCTCCTCTCTCCTCTGCGGTATGGACGGGACTCGAACCCGCGACCCCCTGCGTGACAGGCAGGTATTCTAACCAGCTGAACTACCACACCTTTTGTTATCTTACCTTTTTTGAGCTTCTCTAAGCCTTGGCTTGGTGGTGTCGCTCGGAAGAGTGCTTGACGGTGTTACTGCCGTTTTGCGAGTGCAAAGTTAAGACGGTTTTTGATACTGTGCAAATTTTTCGCCAACTTTTTTCGCTCCGATGCTCATTTTTTTCTTTTTTCTGCTCCAATTATCCTTTTGTGCCACAACAATTGGTCGAAACTTCTCCTATAAGCCCTCTCTAAAATTTTTTGCTTAACTTTGCACCCGGCTATACGTTATATAGACAAACCCACAACCAAATTTCAACTATGGAATCAACCCGTCAAGCCAAAATCTCACGTCTCCTTCAAAAGGAGCTCAGCGAAATATTTCGTCAGCAGACCGCCAAGACCCACGGCACCATCGTCTCGGTGAGCAATGTGCGCGTGTCGCCCGACCTTAGCATAGCCAAGGCCTACCTTTCGATATTTCCCTCGTCAAAGGCTCAAGAAGTGCTCGAGAACATCAAGCGCAGCGCCAAGACTGTCCGCTACGAGCTGGCGCAGAAGGTGCGCTTCCAGCTCCGCAAGTGTCCTGAGCTGTCGTTCTTCCTCGACGACTCGCTCGACTACATAGAGCATATCGACAGCCTCCTCAAGGCCGACGAGAAGCCCTCAGAAGATAAAGGCTCCGACACCTCCACTCCCGAAGCTCCCGAAGCTCCCGAAGCCCCCGAAGCCCCCGCTGAATGACATCTCTGCGAATAGCTCTTCGCTATCTCTTTGCCCGCAAGAGCCATCAAGCCGTCAACATCATCTCGCGCGTAGCCGTAATAGGCGTAGCTGTAGCTACGCTGGCTATCGTGTGTGTTCTCTCGGTGTTTAACGGTTTCTCTCATCTGGCAGAGGCTCGCCTCTCAATGCTCGACCCTGAGCTAAAACTTGTTCCCGCCACAGGCTCCACCTTCAGCCACGGCGAAGAGTTGGCCACCACCCTTGAGACACTCCCCGAGATAGGCCACGCACTTCCTACCCTAGAGCAGCATGCGCTGGCCACCTATGGCGAGTATCAGATGCCTGTGGAGATAAAGGGAGTGCCCGAGGGATATGAGCGCGTCACCTCCATCGCCGACATCCTCATCGATGGGTCATACTTACAGGCCGAAGGCGACTATCCCTGCGCCACATTGAGCGTGGGTGTGGCCATCCGCTTGGGTGCGCGGCCTGGCTATGTGAAGCCTCTGGGCCTCTATGCCCCGCGCCGACAGGGACGCATCAACCCTGCAGCCCTCATGAGCGCCTTTGTGACCGACTCGCTACTGGTAGGCGGAGTGTATGAGACCGACCAAGCAGAATATGACGCCGACCGCATTATCATACCTCTATCCACAGCGCGCCATCTCCTGGGCTACACCAATAGCGAAGCATCTTCTATCGACATCGCTCTGGCTCCAGGAGTCGACCTCAGCCAAGCGCGCAAAGCCATCCTCGCCCTCCCCGAGGCAGCTAAATGGCAGCTGCTCGACCGCTGGCAACAGCAAGAGGCCTCATTCAAGATGATAAGTATCGAGAAGTGGATCACCTTCGTGATGCTCGCTTTCATACTGGTGATAGCGGCTTTCAACGTAGTGTCGACAATGTCGATGCTCATTATCGAGAAGGCCGACGACATCTCTACCCTCCGCGCTCTGGGCGCCACCCCCGCAATGATAGGCTCCATCTTCACATGGGAGGGATGGCTTATCACCGTCACCGGCGGCGTGGCAGGCCTTCTGCTGGGGGTAATATTATGCCTCGCCCAGCAGTGGGGAGGATTCATACGCCTCAACGGCGACCCCTCACAGCTGTCTATCTCAGTATATCCCGTGCAGGTGCATCTTCTCGACCTGGCTCTTATCCTCGCTCTGGTGATAGTAGTGGGCTACATCACCGGCTGGATAGCATCGCGACTTGCCTCACATCATTAACTCTCCCCTAACAACTCCAACAACCCCAATAACTCCAACAACCCCACCAACCATTATGTGTACCACCTGTGGCTGCGGCCAACCTGACAATCACGACCATCATCACGACCATCACCACGACCACGATCATCATCAACCCACCCGCGTAACCCTCGAAGCCGACATTCTGGGCGAGAACAATCGCCACGCCGCTTTCAATCGCGGATATCTGGCCGCTAAAGGAGCCAAAGCTTTCAATATCGTGTCTTCTCCAGGCTCGGGCAAGACATCGCTTCTCGAAGCCCTGCTACGCGAACTTCAAGGGCAGAAGCCACTGGCCGTCATCGAAGGCGATCAGCAGACCACCAACGACGCCGACCGCATAAAAGCTCTTGGCATCGACGCCATCCAGATCAACACCGCCAATGGCTGTCATCTCGATGCCCATATGGTGGGTCATGCCATCCAAGACCTCAACCTCGCCGAGGGCACGATGCTTTTCATAGAGAACGTGGGCAATCTGGTGTGCCCCGCCGCCTTCGACCTTGGTGAGAACAAACGCATAGTGGTGATTAGCGTCACCGAGGGCGACGACAAGCCCCTGAAGTATCCCTATATGTTTGCCGGCAGCCAGATATGTGTCATCAACAAGGTTGACCTCCTGCCTTATGTCGACAGCGACATTGAGCGCATCAAAGAGAATGCTCGCAAGGTCAATCCCAGCCTACGCTTCTTTGAAGTGTCAGCCACCAAAGGCACAGGCATCCCTGAGCTTGCCGCAGCCCTCATTAGCGAGTGAGCATTTACCCCTACAATCCTCTGCCCATGCAAGCCTCCGAATACCTCGAAGATTACATCGCTGCTCATACATCCCCGGAGCCAGAACACCTGACACGTCTCTACCGCCACACATATCTGCGCCACCTCTACCCACGGATGTGCTCAGGCCATGTGCAGGGCCGATTGCTGGCCATGCTCACCACGATGATACGCCCGCAGCGTGTGTTGGAGATAGGCACCTTTACCGGCTACGCCACGCTGTGTCTTGCCGAGGGGCTTCCCCCCGAGGGAGAAATCCACACAGTAGAGATCAACGACGAGATGGAGGACGAGCTCACCCAACTATTTGCCACCACCCCGGGAGGCGACCGCATAACCCTCCACATTGGCGATGCATTAGAGGTGGTGGCTCAGCTCGATGCTTTAGCGCCTTGGGATCTCGTCCTCATCGATGCCAACAAGCGCCTGTATCCTCAATATTTAGAGCTGATTTTGCCTCGCCTCAAGAGCGGTGGTTACATCCTGGCCGACAATACCCTTTGGGACGGCAAAGTAATGGAAAATCCCCTGCATCTGGACCCCCAGATGCAAGGGATTATGACGTTTAACGATATGGTGGCAGCCAATCCACAGCTGGAGGTGGTAATGCTCCCGGTGAGGGATGGGCTGTCAATTATCCGAAAGCGTCCTTAGGCCAATGCCTCGCGGATACGGCGCATGGCTTCGCGGATATTGTCGTCGCTGGTAGCGTAGCTAAGACGGATGTAGCCGGGCAAACAGAAAGCAGCGCCGTCGACAGTGGCCACGTGTGCCACCTCGAGCAGGTACATACATAGGTCGCCGCTACTCTTTATCTCGCGTCCACCCACGGTCTTGCCGATGTAGCTCGACACATCGGGGAAGAGATAGAAAGCGCCCTGAGGCACGTTGACCTTCACCCCAGGAATCTGGCGAGCCAGCTCCACGATGAGATCACGACGACGCTGGAATACCGCACACATCTCCTTGACACACTCCTGTGGTCCCAGATAGGCAGCCTCGGCGGCCTTTTGGGCTATCGACGAAGCGCCCGAGGTGTATTGTCCTTGGAGTTTGGTAGTGGCCTTAGCCACCCACAGAGGAGCAGCGATAAATCCTATACGCCAGCCAGTCATGGCATAAGCCTTCGAGACACCATTGACCACCACTACGCGGTCGGCAATCTCGGGGAAAGAGCCGAGCGAGCGGAAAGTGCCCGTATAATTAATCTGCTGATATATCTCATCGGCCATCACAAGGATATCGGGATAGTCCTTGATGACGTCAACGAGCGCTTGCAGTTCATCGGGGGTATAGACACTGCCAGTGGGGTTGGAGGGCGAGCAGAGGATAATCATACGTGTGCGAGGAGTGATGGCGGCGCGCAGTTGCTCGGGCGTCACCTTGAAGTCTTGCTCCAAGCCGGCGGGCACGAGCACATTCTTACCCTCGGCAAGCTTGACCATCTCCATGTAGCTCACCCATGCGGGTGTGGGGATTATCACCTCGTCGCCGGGATTGATGACGCTCAGGATCACGTTGCAGAGGCCCTGCTTGGCGCCGTTTGACACCACGATTTGTTCGGGCTGGTACTCAACGCCATTGGTCTCCTTGAGATTTTGCACTATAGCCTTGCGGAGCGACATGTAGCCCGGGACCGGCGTGTAGCGAGTATAGTTTTCGTCGATGGCTCGCTTGGCAGCCTCCTTGATGTGGTGGGGGGTGTCAAAGTCGGGTTCGCCTACCGACATATTGATGACGTCCACGCCTTGGGCGCGCAGCTCGTTGCTGCGCTGCGACATTGCCAGCGTGGCTGAAGGGGCAAGCGCCTGTATGCGCTGAGATACTTCGAGCATATTACCTATTGTTGTGTCAGTTAATGGGGTGTATAGCTATAAAAACGCACAAAATTAGTGAAAGTGGAGCAAAAAAGCACTAATTTTGTTTTCTAAATATCACATCAACTCGATTATGAAAGCAATTGTTCGCCACTCTACCCTATTATTAGCCTCAGTGATGCTAATGGTGCTCTCGGCATGTCATCATGAAGAGAAGTCGCTGCTTGAGACCATCCCCGCCGACGCCGGCATCGTTTCGATTGTCAACCTCAACAAGTGGGTTGACCAATGCGGTGATGCTCTGTCGGCCATTGCCGACCCAGAGTTTACCACTTACTACGGGCAAGCTAAGGAAGCTATCGACCTTGACCACTTGGTAATATTCCTTACAGGCAATACCTATGTCTTAACGGCCAAGGTGACCGACCTGTCCAAGCTTAACGCTCTTCTGAAGCAGGCACGCGACGCAGAGGTGACCACACAAGAAGGATACTATCGCTGCAGCGGCACCCCACTGGTATGGAATGACCATCAGGTGTGGAGCATCGTGGGACCTAATCCTCTGGAGCACGTAAAGACAATACTGCAATCTGCCGAGAAGCAGAATTTTACCTCCAACTATGGAGCGGCCGAATATCTTGAGGTAGACCATCTGACCACTCTTGCTCTCAATCAGAGCATCATCGGCCAAATGGGCCTCGCGAACGTGGCCGAAGGCGAGAAAGAGCCGGTGTTTAGTTGTTTCGACGTCGATGTGAAGTCAAACGCTATCGCTGTGCATGGCACAAATATGAAGGCTGATGGCACCCTGGTGGCTTACACAGGCTTTAAGGAGATCAACACCGACTTCCTGCGCTACGTCCCCGACTACTTTCTGGGAGCCGCTGCTGCCGGTATCGACAAGGCCAACTTCAATTGGGAGCCACTGGCCGCCGTCGTATCAATGATGGGGGGCCTGCAGGCTCAAGGAATGGTGCAGACCTTCCTCCCCTTCTTGCAGTCAATTGACGGCACTGTGGCCATCGCTGGTGGTCCTAAAGATTTAGCGCAGATTGACGACCTATCAACCTGGGACTGGCTTGCCATGGTCCACATGCCCCAAGAGATGGTTGACAATGGTGTGGCTACTCTAACCCGCTATCTGGGAGGGTACGGTTTCAACATCACCACCGACCGCGAAGGCCACTTCACAGCCTCGTGGCGCGACAAGACCTTCTACGGCGGGGCATACGATGGCTATTTCACCGTCTCAAACGCCCCTATCGAATCGACCCACAATAATCAGCTCAACACCACTTTCCTCAGCAAAGAAGCAGCTGCCTACCTCCTGTTTCCCACTCTGGAATGGGTCAATCCCTCAGCCACCTTTGGCGCAAAGATTACCTTCGGGATGGAGACTGAGAGCATGAGTATGCAGATCAATCTTGAGGACACCAACGAGCCTATCGTCCCTACCCTCATACGTCTGTTTGGTGGCTTTATTTAAGACATGACTCACCTATCGCGCATCTCCATCCACAATCTTTTGCCAGCAGTGTTCCTGGGGCAAGAGGAGGAGGCTCATATAGCCAGCTCAGAGGTGTGGCTCCGCGAGAGCTTCACTTTTGAGCGTGGCAAGCATTACCTTATCCACGCCGAAAGCGGCACGGGTAAATCGTCGCTCTGCGCCTTCATTTATGGGTTGCGGCGCGACTATCACGGCAAGATAACGATGGACCAAAAGGATATCCGCTCCTTCTCCATAGCCGACTGGTGTAGGCTACGCGAGCATTCACTGGCCTACTTGCCTCAAGACCTTGGCCTCTTTCCCGAGCTCACCGTGTGGGAGAATCTTTTGATCAAAAACAACCTCACTGGCTTTCGCACTACAGGATGGATAGAAAGCGCCCTCGAAGAGCTGGAGGTGGCCGACAAGCGCCAACAGCCAGCAGCCCACCTTTCGATAGGCCAACAGCAAAGGGTGGCCATCGTCAGAGCCCTCTGCCAGCCCTTCGACTTCCTGCTCATCGATGAACCCGTGAGCCATCTCGACCAGCGCAACAACGCCGCTGTAGGCGCCCTTATAGCTCGCGAGGCACGCGAGCAGGGAGCGGCCATAATAGCCACGTCAGTGGGCAATGATATCAACCTTCCTATCGACCTTCGACTTCAGTTATGAAAAACCTTGTTAGTAGTCTACTGCGCCGCAATATCAGCGCTCTACAGATGACTGGGTATGCTCTGGCCAGCCTCGTTGGATTGGCTATCGTGGTCACTGCCGTAAGGTTTTACAGCGACGTGCGTAGCTTGTGGGCCGACGACGACTCCTTTATGAGTCGCGACTACCTTATCATATCCAAGACTGTGAGCGGCCTTGGCGCACTTATGGGGGCCAATACCTCCTTCTCCACCGCCGACATCGCTGAGATTGAGAGCCAACCTTGGGCTGGCGATGTGGGTGGCTTTCGGGCAGCCGACTTCAATGTCTATGCCACAGTGTCGATGGGGGGTAAAGGCATGTCAACAGCCCTTTTCCTGGAGTCGATACCGCAAGAGTTTTTCGACATCAACCCCAAGGGATGGAGTTTCCGACCGGGCGTAGACACTACAGTGCCTATCGTCATCAGTAAAGACTATCTAACGCTCTATAATTTTGGTTTCGCCACCTCGCGTGGTCTCCCTCAGATAAGCGAAGGAATGATAGGGGCTATCCCCCTGCGGTTGTCGCTGAGCGGCAATGGGCAGCAGCGCTGGATGGACGCCAAGATAGTGGGGTTCTCATCGCGCCTCAACACCATAGCCGTGCCAGAAGAGTTTATGGAGTGGGCCAATGGCATCTATGGAGAGCCAGGCTCTACGACAGCGCCATCGCGTCTTATAATAAAGGTGAAGACCCCTGGAGATCCAGCCATAGCCACATTTCTTGCATCTAAGGGATATGAGGCCGCAGGCGACAAAGCCGATAACGGACGTGCTGCTTTCTTCTTGCGGCTCGTGACAGGCATTGTGTTGGCTGTGGGGGTGGTGATCTGCGCGTTGGCTTTTTTCATACTGATGCTCAGTGTATGGCTCCTGCTCACCAAGAGCCGCGACAAGCTGCGCCAGTTGATGCTCCTTGGCTATAGTCCACAGTCAATAGCACGCTGTTATTACATTATTATTGGCTCCATCAATCTGGCAGTATTGGGAGGCGCATTAGCCATAATGTTTATCGTGCGCCATTGTTGGAAAGGCTCGTTGGAGAGTCTGGGCATAGAGCCTGGCTCATGCCTAAGCGCTATTGGCGCTGGAATTATCATAATGGCTTTCATCACCGCCGGCAATTTCCTGGCCATCCGCCATCGTCTGCGCAGCGACTTCTTCGTCTGAGCTTCTCTTTCAATTCATTTGTAGCCTCATGGCCACAACATGCCCTCGAGTCCAGTAGAGATTTTTTCCATTTAGATATAAATAGTTCATCTAATTTCTATTTGAAACAACCCCGACGGGGTTGCATTAGATTGGGCTATCCTGAAGGCTATTTGAAACAATCCCGACGGGGTTGCATTAGATTGGGGATTTGCATGACAAAATCTTAGCGAGATTTTCGGCTGTAGAGCGAGCTGCTTGTGTTATCTCTAGTTAAATCTTCGCTCATCTAAAAATAATTTTGTCAAAAGTTATTGAACATTTAAAAAGATTCGTTTACTTTGCACCCACGTTATGTCCCTAAACCAAGGGTCCAAAAGAGATATCATATTTACTTGTATTTTTCAACATTCCTAAAAACATTTGCATGAAGAACATTTGTTTACAAATGAGTCGGAAAGGCTGGCTTGCGCTTGTCTTAGTGCTATGCTTTGCTTTCCCCGCTTTAGCGCAAAAGATTACTGTCACCGGTACAGTGACCGACGACCTGGGCGATCCCCTGATCGGCGCTACAGTGAAGGTAAAAGACACCTCCAACGGTGTGGCAACTGACTTTGACGGCCAGTATCGACTGGACGTTGAGCCTGACGCAGTGCTTGTATTTTCTTTCATCGGGTGTGTCACACAAGAGATACCCGTAGATGGTCGTACCGTGATTGACGTCACACTCTCCGAGAATACCCAGATGCTGCAAGAAGTAGTGGTAGTGGGTTACGGTGTAGTGAAGAAGTCGGACGCTACTGGCTCCGTGGCCGTTATCAAGCCCGATGACATCGAGGCTGGTATCGCCACCTCTACCCAAGACCTCCTCGTGGGCGCATCGCCTGGTGTGACCGTAACCACTTCGGGTGGTGATCCTACAGGCAACGCCACGATACGTATCCGTGGCGGCTCGTCGCTGTCGGCCAACAACAACCCTCTGATCGTAATCGACGGTGTGCCTCAGACCGACCAGTCGAACGCTGGTGGCACCAACGCCCTCACCATGGTTAACCCTCAAAACATCGAAAGCCTCACCATCCTCAAGGATGCATCAGCAACGGCCATCTATGGTAGCCGCGCATCCAATGGTGTAATTATCATCACCACGAAGAAAGGCCAAAGCGGACGTCCGCAGGTCAACTTCGCTGCCAACTGGCACGTCAACACTGCTCGCAACTCTCTCGACCTTATGGGCGCTGAGGAGTTTGCCAACGTAGTGCGCAACGATATAGGCACTGACGCTGCCATCGCTATGCTTGGCAACGCCAGCACCGACTGGCAGAAGGAAGTGCTCCGCACCACCCTCTCGCAGGACTACAACCTGAGCGTAGGCGGTTCGCTGGGCATCCTTCCCTATCGTGTATCAGCCTCCTATACCGACAGCCAAGGTATCCTGAAGACCTCGTCGATGCAGCGTACCACTGTAGGTATCAACCTCAACCCAAAATTCTTTGAAAACCACCTGAGCGTCAACGCCAACGTGAGTGGCACCTACGTGCACACCCGCAACGCCGACACTGGCGCTATCGGCGCAGCCTCGGGCTTCAACCCCACCCTTCCCGTCAAGACCGCCTACAACACCACTGGCGATGCTGGCGTGACAGCCTTCAACGGCTACACCAATATCACCACAGGCTCGGGCGCTCTCGAGACCCAAGCAAGCCTCAACCCGCTGCAGATGCTTGACGATGTGAAAAATATCAGCAAGGTCTACTCGTCGAGCGGTAATATCCAGTTGGACTACTCAGTCCATTTCCTCCCTGAGCTCCACCTGAACCTCAACCTCGGTTATCAGGTGTCGAAGAACGAGCAAGACAGCCGCACCGCTGCCAACTCGGCATCGGCTTGGCGCAACAACGACTTGATGGCCATGGGCTCGGCAGGTGCTGAGACCCGCTACGACTGGTATGAGCTCCAGCGCAACACCCTGCTCGACTTCTATGCCAACTACCGCAAGGATGTAGACGTGCTGCAGAGCACTTTTGACATCATGGTGGGTTACTCCTGGCAGAAGTTTGACTACCACGGACGCAGCAACACATACGTCAACTCGCTCGGCTACCAGACCAACGGTGGCTATATCCCCTACGACAACGGCGTCTACACCATCAGCGTAGACAGCAGCTCAAGCAGCAACGTAGGCAAGAGCGTCAACAACGCTCCCATGACCTACTGGAGCAGCCCACTGCAACTCGTGTCGTTCTTTGGCCGCTTCAACTACTCGTTTAAGGACACCTACCTCTTGACGTTCACCCTTCGTGATGATGCCACTTCGCGCTTCAGCAAGGATAGCCGCTGGGGCCTCTTCCCCTCGTTGGCTCTCGGTTGGAAGATAAGCAACATGCCTTTCATGGAAGACCTTCAGCAGGTGTGGAACGAATGGAAACTGCGTCTCGGCTGGGGTGTCACTGGTCAGCAGGATATCGGTCTTGACTTCCCCTATATGCCTACCTACACTGTATCGAGCAGCCAGGGCTTCCAGTATGTCAACGTCAATGGCCAGTGGATCAATCCTCTGTATCCCAACGCTTACGACCCACAGATCAAGTGGGAGGAGACAACGACTTGGAACATCGGTATGGACTTCGCATTCCTCAACAACCGTATCACCCTTGCAGCCGACTGGTATCTGCGCAACACTAAGGACCTTCTGGCCAAAGCGCCTATCGTGACGCTCAACACCTCCAACTACCTGACGCGCAACATCGGCTCGCTGCGCAACACTGGTGTGGAATTTACCATCACCGCTCGCCCCATCGTCAACAAGGAATTCACTTGGACCACGAGCCTCAACTACTCCTACAACAAGAACAAGATTACCAAGCTGACAGGCGACGCTGAGACCTCTCAGATACAAGCAGCCACCGCTCCCAGCGGTACAGGTACAGGCCTGCAATACCACATGGTGGGCTATCCTGCCTTCTCATTCCTGGTATATCAGCAGGTATACGACGACAATGGCGATCCCGTCCCCGGCCAGTATGTTGACCAGAACGCCGACGGTGTGATCAACGATGCCGACAAGATCGTTTACCACAGCCGCGACCCGAAAGCCACCTTCGCTTGGAACAACACCCTCAACTACAAGAACTGGGACTTTGGCATCGTGCTCCGCGCCAACTTTGGCAACTACGTGTACAACGGGCCTAAGTATGACCGCACCCGCATGAGCGGCGTTTCGGGCTACCAGCTCAGCAACCTGCTGAAGGGCGAATACATCTTCCCCTCATGGGTGGACAACAGCCAACTCTGCGTCAGCGACTACTTTGTAGAAAACGCCTCGTTTGTACGCTGCGACAACATCTCGCTAGGCTACACCTTCTCGGGCCTCTGCAAGGACCAGCTCAACCTGCGTGTATTCGGCGTAGTACAAAACCCCTTCGTCATCACCCGCTACAAGGGCCTCGATCCTGAAGTATTCTCGGGTATTGACAACTCTACCTATCCACGTCCTATCACCGTCACCCTCGGTCTCGTGGCTACTTTCTAACAACCTCAAATAAGCATCAACATGAAAACCATAAATAAGATATTTGCTACAATCGCTGTAGGCGGTGCCATGCTGGGCTTAGGAGCCTGCACCGGTGACCTCGACCTTATGCCTACCGACCCACGCACTGTCACTCCCGGCACCTTCTCGGAAGACCCCGAGGGATACATGGAGCAGGTGATGGCCGACGTATATCTCCAGTTTGCCACCTATGGTGCCAACGGTTCAGCCTCCGTTGAAGGCTTCGATGGCGGTATGTCGACCTTCCAGCGCGCTATCTTCAACTTTGAAGAGATACCCACCGACGAGAGCAACTGGCTTGCCACTGGCGACGCCAACTTTGGTACGCTCACCTATGGTATCGTAGCAGCCAACAACGGCGCCCTCTATGGCACATACTCGCGCCTGATGATCAACGTGGCACTCTGCAACGACTTCATCCAGACCGTCAACAACGGCTACTTTGACCTCACTGAGACCCAGCAGGCCAAGGCCGACCTCTTCATCCGCCAGTGCAAAATCCTGCGCTCAGGATGCTACTTCTACCTCATCGACCTCTTTGGCAACGTGCCTTACGCCGACGAGACCGTGGAGATTAACTCCGTACCCCCACAGCTCTCACGCTCCGAGATCTACAACAACGTAGTGGCAACCCTCGAAGAGGTATCAAGCGAATACGGCAACGACTACACTGCCCCTTACGGCTATGTAGGCAAGGCTGTCGCTGACGCTCTTCTGGTGAAGTTCTACCTCAACGCTGGTGTCTACACTGGCACTGCAGCGTGGGACAAGGCTTACGCCAAGGCTGTCACCCTCATCAACGCTCTGAAGGGTAGCGGTTTTCAGGGCTCAGGTCTCTGCAACCACTATCATCAGCTCTTTGCTTACAACAACGACCAGTACTCAATCGGTGGCTCCAGCTCTATCAATGAGATAATCTGGGACATACCTCAGAATGAGACCTACTTGAAGTCGTTTGCCAACTCTACGTTCATGCTCATGGGTTATATCACCGACAGTCCCGACGATTCAGAGTGGACCATCCGTCAGGCCGACTACAATGGCGATGGTGGCTGGAAGTGTATGTCAAGCCGTCAGCAGTTTGTTGAGCAGTTTGACTGGGACGATGCTACGATGGGTACCTCCAAGGATATCCGCGTGAAATATTGGTGCACATCGGCTGCTGGCTTCTCGTTTGACGACAACGTCCTCGACCAAGACCACTATGGCACAAATGGCTTCATACCCATCAAGTTTATCAACTGGGCTCTTGACGACAACGGCGAGATTGACACCAATGCATCGCCTACCAAGGCCAGTCAGATTGGTGGCGACTATGCTATGATCCGCCTCGCCGAGATCTACCTCTCGGCAGCTGAAGCTGCCTTGCAGGGTGGTGGCGACAAGAGCGTAGCCCTCACCTACGTCAACTACATCCGCGAACGCGCAGGCCTCGACCCATGGAGCAGCGCCGACCTCACCCTGGCCAACCTTCAGGAAGAGCGCAGCCGTGAGCTCTACTGCGAGAACGTGCGCCGCACCGACCTTATCCGCTACGGCAAGTGGATCTCGGGCTACAATTGGGACTGGAAGAATCTTACCCGCAACGGCACAGACTTCCCCTCGACCAACAATCTGTTCCCCCTGCCCTCAACCGTCGTGTCACAGGCCGGCTACACCCAGAATCCTGGCTACTAATCCCATCCCACAAGATTTACTTCAACCACAGTAAAGCGAATCAACAAGATGAAAAAACTATCCATATTTCTTAGCGCATTGGTTGCCACGATGGGGTTCACCGGTTGTAGCGTAGACTCCGACCCCAAGTATAAGGCACCCACACAGTTTGTGCTTAACACTCCTGTACTCCAGGAACAGTATATCGAGCTGACCGATGGGTCATATCTCGACCTGGTGGCCTCGCAGCCCGATTATGGCTACTCAGCCATCACTCAATACTCAGCAGAGGTGAGTCTCGACCAGAGCTTCGGCACGTATGAGACCCTCTCCACCACCGAGAGCACCTCGGCACGCATGACCGTAAAGCAGGCCGACGTGGCCGTGGCTATGTGCAACCTCGCTGGCGTCACCAGCCAAGAGGAGTTTGATGCCTACTTCGGCACCGAGCCTCGCGTCGTCTACTTCCGCGCCGTTGCCGAGCTGAGCAACATCGAGGATAGCCGCATCGTATCCAACGTAGTGAGCTACAATCGTATAGTGCCTTACTTCGCCGTGCCACAACCTGGCAAAATCTACCTTGTAGGTACACCATCAGGGTGGACAGAGCCAAGCGAGGCCAACGCAGCCCATTATGCAAATTGGGCTCTGTCAGAAGCCAACGACGCTATCGGTAGCAAGGTCTACAGTGGAGTATTTGAGATTCCCGCTCAGCCTTCCTTCCGCTTCTATGCTGACCTGTCGGGTTGGGATGGCGGCGCATCAATGGGCTCGCAGGAAGAAGACAATCCTATCGAGGTGACCATCGACGAAGAGTTTACTGCCGAGCTGGTATATCCTGGCAAGGGCTCGTTCACCTTCACCAACTGGGAAGGCGGCCAGATGACCATCACTGTGGATATGAGCGGTGCCAAGCCACAACTCACCATCCAGGCTGGTGCTCACGAGGTGATTACCGCCAAGTATATGTATATCGTAGGCAACCAAGCTAGCTGGGCCGAGCCTAACGAGGACAACGCTTCGACCTACAGCAACTGGCGCATAGCCGATAAGGACAATAGCGGCATCTACACCGGCACATTCGACCTCGAAGTCCCCTCTGACGCTGACGGATGGTATTTCCGCATTTATCCTGAGCTGACAGGCTGGGGCTCAACACCCTATTCCTCCAGCGCCTCAGGCGACAACGTTGACATCGTGACAGGCACAGCCTACACTTGCTACACGGGCGAAGGCTGCTGGAAACTCAACTGGGGTGGTGGACAGCTAAAGGTGACACTCGACACCAACACCAACCAGATGACTGTCGACGCCGTAGAATAACTCCAAGACCCTTGAACATTCACTACTAAGAAACAATCTCACATGAAAAATATTGCTTCATTACTCATGCTAGGTCTGTGCTTGGGTTTCACCGCCTGCGACGGCTTTGACGAACCCAATCCAGAGCCCCAGACCAATCCCCAGGAGGCACTGCTGACAGCCTCCGATGTGCAGGTTGCGACCGTGCTCTCTTCGGGTAGCGCTATCGACCTGTCGACCTACAACACCAACAACGAGGGTATCCCCGTGCTACGCGTAGATACCATCGCCAATATGCCCTCGGGCTACGAACCCACGTTTGTGGCTCAGCTGAGCAAGGACGAAAGCTACAGCTCGCCTGTAGAGGTGGAGACCACCGTCACCGATGGCCTCGTGACCATCGCTCCCGATGCTTGGGAGGCTGCCCACAAGACGCTCTACGGCAAGAGTCCCAAGGCACAGACCACCTATGTGCGTCTGGCAGGGTATGTCTCGACAGCAAAGACCAGCATCCGCCTCGTGGGCCCCGACACCTATTATGGCGCTGCCAACTACGTAGTGACGCCGCTGCCCTCCGAGCTCGTGATCGAAGACAACTACTACCTCCTTGGCACCATCAATGGCTGGGACGTAGCTACAGCTCTCCCCTTCACCCACTCTGACGCTAGTCCTTACGATGACCCTGTATTTACTATCATCCTTGCCGACCTGCCCGCAAGCTATGCCAGCGAAGGTATGTGGTGGAAGATAGTTCCAGAGTCGGTATACGTTACCGGCGCCTGGGGTTCGGGCGTTGACAGCCAGTTTGGCGTTGCAGAGAATGGCGACGATGCTCTCGAAGGTCTCCTGATAGGCTCCACAGCCGATGAGGATCCAGGTGCTGGTTGCGTCTACATCTCTGGCAACTGGAAGCTGACCATCAACATGGAGGAAGGCACCTATGCCTTCACCGAGGCTGATCCTTACCTCTACGTGATTGGCAACCCTGCTTGGAGCTTCGACTCAGCAGCACTGCTGGCCACCAAGGACTATGTGACCTACGAAGGCTATGCCAACCTCGACGGCGAGTTTAAGTTTACCAATGCTCCTGACTGGAGCCATACCAACTATGGCAACAGCGGCGAAGAGGGCAAGCTGACCACCGACGGCTCTGCAGGCAACCTCGAGGCCTCGGCTGGCTTCTACTACTGCGAGGTAGTGCCTTCGGCTCTCACCTACAAGGTGGTTGAGGTGACCACTATTGGCCTTATCGGCGGCTTCAATGGCTGGGAAGGCTCAGTGGCCATGACTTCGAGCGAGGACAACATGGTATGGACGCTCACCGACGTGGCTCTCTCTGCAGGCGACGAGGTGAAGTTCCGCGCCAACGATGGTTGGGATGTCAACCTTGGCGGCACATTTGATGAGCTATGGCAGGGTGGCGACAACCTTGTGATCGCCGAGGATGGCACCTACGATGTGACTCTTTACATCGGTGCTCCCAGCTACTGCGAGTTCTACAAGAAGTAAAGCCGACATTCCCAATAGGCTCTCTATAATCTGACGAAAGAGGCTGTGTCAAAATTGCATAACCTCAACGAATCCCTACGGGATTCTTCCGATTAGCTATAAATAATTTACCCCTTACCCAAAAAACGGCGCATTTTTGAATTGCGCCGTTTTTTTTGGTGTGGATGGTAAAACTGGTATCTAATTGGAATAACCCCTACGGGGTTGCAATAGATAGTGCTAATCTGACACCACCTTTATTTCGACAAGTATCCCCGAATTTGAGCAGGTTTTTCGACAAGTATCCCCGAATTTCAGCAGGTTTTTCGACAAGTATCCCCGAATTTCAGCAGATTTTTATCCTAAGTGCTTGATTTATCAATTGTTTTGCAAAGATAATCATAGATAGAAGCCAAATAGGCTGGCAGGCACATGGAGTATGCCATAGGCGTGGAGAAATTGCGACCATCTATCTTGTTTTAATAATCTAAGGCCCAATTTGTTGTCTATTTTTATTTCTCAAAACAAAAAAAATTGTAATTTTGCGAAATAAACACTTCAACATCTTGGATATGAAATTAATAGCAAAACTGTAGGTCAATATATTGAGTATCTTACCAACGCTTTCATGTTCTATCGGGTAAGGCGTTATGATATTAGAGGGAAAATGTATTTGTCGACGCATGACAAGTATTACTTAGCAGATCATGCTTTCAGATATGCTTTGCTTGGGACTCGCAACATGGACTATGGCAGGGTTCTGGAGAACATAGTGGCAATAGAACTTCTACGCCGTGGGTATGATATCTATGCAGGAATACTCTATCAAAAAGAGGTTGATTTTGTAGCGACAAAACGCGATGAGAAACTATATATTCAGGTTAGCCAAGACATAAGTGACCCCAAAACTTTCAAACGAGAAATAGAGCCTATGTTTAAAATCAAAGATTTCTATCCTAAGTTATTATTAGCGCGCACCCATAATCCTAAGACAGACTATGAAGGAATTCAAATAATAGACCTCGCAGAATGGCTTATGACGGAATCTTAGGTAGGAGTCAAGTTGCCTGGCAGGCACATGGAGTATGACTCTGCGGTAGCTTTCGCAGAGGGGAAAGAAGGTCGCCATAAAGTTGTAGGGAAGAATCCATCCTTCATTCGCTGCAGGCACATTATCAGCAGCATAAAAAAGGTAAGGCGTAGCCAAGTCGTTCAGGACCTGCTTCACTACTGTGGATTTGCCCACTTGACGAGGGCCCATTACGACTTAAATAAACCTCCGTGGCTCTTCAAGCCGCTATTTTATCGTCTTATATTCAGGGAGTTGATACATGGTTATGCGTTTTACTCAATAGACTGAGAATTTTTACTCAGCCCGCTGAGTAAAAATTCTCGCCTGCAAAGATACATCATTTTATTGTAGCTCTAATATTTTCGCTAAAAATAAGATTAAACGATTGGCTACTGAAACAGGAGGTTGAGGTCCATGGAGAGGAAATCTTCAACGCTGAGAGCCTCAGGTCCCACTACTATAGAGCGATGGGGGGTATAACTTTCTTTAAACCGTAGAAGGCCATGATTCATCGTGCGGCGTCCCGACTTGACTTCTATAGCCACGATTTTATTTCTACGGGTAAGGATATAGTCTACTTCATCATTGCGCTCACGCCAATAATAGACATCAAAGTCGCAAATAGCAGCTTGACTCACTAAGTAAGCCCCTATCGCCGACTCCACAAATCTGCCCCACTCCTTGGGATTCTCTAACGCTTGCGGCAAAGTGTAGTCGGAATACACACTTCTTAAGGCGCTATTGTGAACCTGAAACTTAGGCACGGAATTGTATTTTCTGGCCTTGTCCATTGCAAATTTTTGAAGGCCACATAGCAACTCACATTCATGAAGCGTCTGGAGATATTCAGCCAATGTTGACACATTGCCCCGGTCTTGAAGAAGGCCAACTACCTTAGTCAAGGATAACTCCTGACCGCTATAACTACTTCCAAGTTCAAAAAGCTGACGAAGAAGCTGTGGCTTAATGATTTTGGTATTCAACAGAGCATCTTTAGATATGGTGGTTTCTATCAACGAATCTTTTACATAATCAGCCCAGCGCTTTACGTTTATGATAAAAGCGGCAGCCCCGGGATAACCACCGTAATAAATATATTGATTGATATCCCAACCAAAACAGTCATGCATTTGCGTATAGGTCCAATGGGTCATGCGTATCAATTCAAAACGCCCAGATAACGATTCTGTTAGGCCCTTCTGTATCAACATCCGTGATGATCCTAATAATACCACAAGAAGGTTTCTCTTTTCGCGTGTATCGCGATCCCATTCAGCTTTCACTATCTCACTCCAATTATCAATCTTCTGTACCTCATCAATCACCAAGAGGCGACGCTCCTCTTTACGAACCAGCATCTTCATACGTTGGCTTTCCCATACCTCTGCGAGCCAATCCCTGGAGGCATTGACCACTCCATCAGTTGATACACTCTCATAAGGAGAATCATACTGACTTAAGACCTGCTCGATCATGGTGGTTTTACCCACTTGGCGCGGACCTACGATTACCTGTATCTTGTTGCGAGGCTCTTTTAGACGCTCTACAACTTCTTGATATATTGGCAGTTTATATTCCATTTTACAAATTGTTCAATCAAATGGACAAAAATGTCTAATCCAAACGACATTTTTGCCTCTTGTGGCAAAGATAATGAAAAAATCTCAGAACGCAAATATTTTTTTAACCGAAAGCGGGGCCGGCAATGAGGCCGACCCCGCTTGGAGTGGGATAGCTGTCAGCTAAAAGCTTAGCGGATGAAGAGGAGCTCGCGATACTTGGGCAGTGGCCACATCTCGTTGTCGACCGAAAGCTCGAGCTTGTCGATGTGGTAACGGATCACGTCCATGCAAGGCACTACGGTGTCGTGGTAGGCGATGGCCTTCTCACGCTCGTCGGTGATTTTGTTGGCTACGCGGCGAGCATCAACCATCTTGGCCACTTCGTCCTTGATGACACGCATGTGGTCGCTAATCTTCTCGATGGTGACAAGGTCGGCAGCGGCAATCTTCTCGCCCTTTTCGGCTGGGAAGAGGCTCTTGACCTTGGTAACGTTGTCGAGCAGAATCGACTGATAGCGAGTGGCCACAGGGATGATGTGGTTGATGGCGAGGTCGCCGAGCACGCGAGCCTCAATCTGGATCTTCTTGGTATACATCTCCCACTTCACCTCGTTGCGAGCCTCCAACTCTACCTTGGAGAACACGCCAGCCTCCTTAAACATCTCGACTGACTCGGGACGCAAGTAGGCATCAAAGATGAGTGGCACGCTCGTCTCGCAGTCAAGACCGCGACGCTGTGCCTCGGCTTTCCACTCCTCGCTGTAGCCGTTGCCATCAAAGTGGATAGGCTTCGACTCCTTGATGAGGGCGCGGATCTCCTCGAGCAGAGCGTGGGTGAGAGTCTCCCCTGCTTCAAGACGGGCATCGACCTTGCCCTTAAACTGCTTGAGCTGCTGAGCTACGGCAGCATTGAGGGCTATCATCGCCGAGGCACAGTTGGCCGACGAGCCCACGGCGCGAAACTCAAACCTATTGCCTGTGAAGGCGAATGGCGACGTGCGGTTGCGGTCGGTAGTGTCGAGCGTGATCTCGGGTATCTGCGATACGTTGAGGTCGAGACGCTCCTTGTTGGCAAGGTCGGCGAGCTGGTCGTTGGTGCTATTCTCGATGGTGTCGAGAATATCGGAGAGCATACTGCCAGTGAAGATAGAGATAATTGCTGGGGGTGCCTCGTTGGCTCCCAGACGATGGGCGTTGGTAGCCGACATTATCGAGGCCTTGAGCAGGCCGTTGTGGCGATACACGGCAGCCATCACATTGACTACGAAGGTGATAAACTGCATATTGTCGCGCTTGGTCTTACCCGGGCTGAAGAGCAACACACCCTTGTCGGTGCCGAGGCTCCAGTTGTTGTGCTTACCCGAGCCATTGATTCCCGCAAAGGGCTTCTCATGGAGCAACACGCGGAAATGATGGCGGCGAGCCACCTCGGCGATAAGCGACATCAGAAGGACGTTGTGGTCGTTGGCCAGGTTGGTCTCCTCAAAGACAGGAGCAAGCTCAAACTGGTTGGGGGCCACCTCGTTGTGGCGCGTCTTGGCAGGGATACCAAGCTTGTGGCACTCAATCTCGAGATCGAGCATGAAAGCCTCCACACGCGAGGGGATGGCACCGAAATAATGGTCCTCGAGCTGCTGGTTTTTGGCGCTCTCATGGCCCATGAGCGTGCGCCCAGTGAGCATGAGGTCGGGACGAGCCGAGTAGAGGGCTTCGTCAACCAGGAAGTATTCCTGCTCCCATCCCAGGTAGGAGCGCACATGCTTCACCTCGGGGTCGAAATACTGAGCTACGGCCGTAGCGGCCTCGTCGACAGCGTTGAGGGCACGCAGCAGCGGTGTCTTGTAGTCGAGCGATTCGCCGGTGTAGGAGATGAAGATGGTAGGGATACAAAGGGTGTTGCCGAGGATGAAGGCCGGCGATGAGATGTCCCATGCCGAATATCCACGGGCCTCGAAGGTATTGCGGATACCTCCGTTGGGGAAGCTCGAGGCATCGGGCTCCTGCTGCACGAGCAGTTTGCCGGTGAATTTCTCCACTACTCCTCCCTTGCCGTCGTGCTCGATAAAAGAGTCGTGCTTCTCGGCGGTGGTCTCAGTCAGTGGCTGAAACCAGTGGGTGTAGTGGCGCGCGCCATTGTCGATGGCCCAACGCTTCATGCCTTCGGCCACGCTGTCGGCTACCTCGCGTGGCAGGGGCTGCTTGTTGTCGATGGCGCTTACCAGGGCGTCGTAGGTCTTGGCAGGAAGATACTCAAACATCTTCTGACGGTTGAACACTTGGCAGCCATAGTACTTCTCGGGGCGCTCTGCTGGGATGCTTACGGGGTCGGCTTTGCGATTGAAAGCCTCGTCAACCACCTTAAATCTCAATTGTGACATTTTCTTGTTGATTAATGCTTATTAATAAAAATGTTGATGTGATTTTCTGAACGATTGGCCGCTAGGCCTCACGATTCGGGCGGTTTTTGGTGGTAATTAGGTTGTTGGTTGAGTGGGAGCGCATGTCGCTGCGCGCCCAAAGAGACTCTCTCTAGAATCTCTTTAGCCGATCGACGGCAGCGCGGGTGGCGTCGTAGCTGCCAAAGGCTGTCAGGCGGAAGTAGCCCTCGCCCGAGGGGCCAAAGCCCACACCGGGAGTGCCCACCACGTGGCAGTCGTTGAGCAGACGGTCGAAGAATTCCCACGACGACAGTCCATCGGGAGTCTTAATCCAGATGTATGGGGCATTCTTGCCACCCCACACCTGGAGTCCTGCGCTCTCCAGGCCCTCGCGGAGGAGGGCTGCATTGCGCATGTAATAGGCAACGGTAGCGGCGACTTGCTCGCGACCCTCTGGGGTGTAGAGCGCCTCGGCTGCACGCTGCACTATATAGCTTGCTCCATTAAACTTGGTGCACTGACGGCGAAGCCACAGGGCGTTGAGCGAGCGCTCGCGGCCTTCTGCGTCGACACCTTTCAGCTCACGGGGCACCACGGTGTAGCCGCACCGCAGGCCAGTGAACCCAGCTGTCTTGGAGAAGCTCCTAAACTCTATCGCCACCTCCTTGGCGCCTGGAATCTCATAGATCGAATGGGGCACATCGGCGTCGCTGATGTAAGCCTCGTAAGCCGAGTCGAAGAGAATCAAAGCACCATTCTGACGGGCATACTCCACCCAGCGTGCAAGCTGCGAGCGGGTAAGCGTAGTGCCTGTAGGATTATTGGGATAGCAGAGATAGATCATAGAGGGATTGCCAGTGGGAAGGGCTGGCACGAAATTGTTGGCGGCCGTGCATGGCAGATATTCGATATCGCTCCAGCCTCCTCCAGGGAGGGGCTGGCCAGCACGCCCGGCCATCACGTTGGTATCCACGTAGACGGGATACACGGGGTCGGTCACCGCCACCTTATTGTTAACGGCGAGGATGTCGCCAATGTTACCGGTGTCGCTCTTGGCGCCGTCGCTCACGAAGATTTCATCGACGGCCACGTCGATACCACGCTCGCCATAGTCAACGGCAGCAATGCGTTCGGAGAGAAATTTGTAGCCCTGCTCGGGGCCGTAGCCGTGGAAGGTCTCTTCGTGGGCCTCGTCCTCCACGCCGCGCAGCAGGCCGTTGATGGCCGCTGGACAGATAGGGCGAGTGACGTCGCCGATGCCCATGCGTATCACCTTGGCATCGGGGTGAGCTTCTTGAAAGGCTGCCACCTTGCGAGCGATGTCGGTGAAGAGGTAGCTGGCCGAGAGGCGGGTAAAGTTGTCGTTGATCTTTATCATATGGGTTGTTTGGGGTTTCTTTGAGGTCTTTGGCCCTTTGGGATTCAAAGGGCCAAATTAAAGGGGTAAAGGGCTAGATAGGCTATAATAAGTAGCGGCCTTCGAAGACGGTGGCTGCCGGGCCGGTCATATACACATGACCGTCGGCGCCCCACTCTATCTTGAGGTCACCGCCGAGGAGATGGATGGTCACTGTGCGGCCGGTGCGGCCGGTCAGCACGGCAGCCACAGCCAAGGCGCACGCTCCTGTGCCACAAGCCATAGTCTCGCCAGAGCCGCGCTCCCACACGCGCATCGTAATCTCCTCTGGGGCTGTCACCTGGGCAAACTCTATATTTGCACGGTCGGGCCACATGGGATGGGTCTCCAGCTCGCGACCTAAGCCGTGGACGTCGACCTTCGATAGGTCGTCGACAAAGATTACGCCGTGGGGATTGCCCATCGAAATGGCCGTCAGGCGCACATCGCCCTGCGAGGTGGCTATCAGCTCATTTACCATCTGGTCGGCATGAAAACGCACCGGCACCTCAGCCGTGTCGATGATAGGCTCGCCCATATCCACGGTGGCAGAGTGGACACGCCCATCGCGCACGTGGAGCGATAGCGTCTTTATTCCAGCCAGGGTCTCAACGGTGATGAGGCGTTTGTCGGTCAGGCCGTAGTCGTAGACATACTTGCCTACACAGCGTATACCGTTGCCACACATCTTGCCTTCGGAGCCGTCGGCGTTAAACATCCTCATCTTAAAGTCGGCCACATCGGAGGGTAGTATCAGGATGATGCCATCGCCCCCCACTCCTGTATGGCGGTCGCTCATGGCTATGGCCAACTGTGGCAGATTGTCGGGCACAGAGGTCAGACAATTGATATACACATAGTCATTGCTGATGCCATGCATCTTGGTGAACAGAATCTCGTTCATATGTCGTGTCAGGTGTCAATATTCTACTTTTACGGGCGCAAAGGTAACACTTTTTCAGGAAATACCAAAAATACCAAAGCCCCCAATATCACGGGCTGTCGCAGACAGTGACATTGGGGGCAAATGAGTAAGGTATAGCCTGTTATGGTATTATCATTCGTATAAATCTTTTCTAATGCAAAATTACTACGAATCCATAACCTGCAAAATACCTAAATTTTAGTATTTTAGAAGGGAGCCTCCGCCCCCTTCTAATCATTTTTAGTGACTACTGACGGTCAACACTACCAAGCGAACGACCACGTGCCATAGTAGTAGGAAGTAAAGTAGAGCTTACCGCCCGATGCATCGCCTTCAAACGACGAGTTGCTATCCTGGCCATAATAATCGTCCCAGCCGCTATCCACATAGTGGATATACGACTCTGAATAGTATTCGCCCGAGAGGAAATGGAGGGTGCCGTCGCCATTGACCGTAAACTGGAGGTCGCCACCCGTGTCGTCGTCGAGCCAATGGAGCAGGCTGTAGACGCCAGTTGAGGGATCATAAGAGATGGTCACTTCCCATATATAGTCGAGGCTCACGTAGTTGTCGAGCTGGATAATGCCCGTCTTCTCCCATCCTGCTGGCTGGCTCTCGCTCCACGTGAAGGTCCAGGGGCCATAATAGTAGGAGGTGAAGTAGAAGGTGCCACCATTGGCGTCGCCCTCGAAGTAGGACTGGTCATCTTGATAATAATAGTCGTCCCAGCCGCTATCTACATAGTGCATGTAGATGGTCTTGTATTCTTCGCCTGAGAGGATATGGAGAGTACCATCGCCATTGACCGTAAACTCAAGGTCGCCACCATTGTCGTCGAGCCAGTTGTGGAGAGTATAGATGCCGGTCTCAGCGTCGTAGCTCATCGTCACATCCCACACGTAGTCGAGCGACACATAATTGTCGAGCTGGATGGTGCCGGTGGTGACAAACGACTCGTTGGCAGGCTTAGAACCCCAAGTATAGGTCTCCTCAGCGCCGTTGACATACATCATCAGAGAGCCATACTCCTGAGTGCCGGAGAAGTTGGAGTGGGCGATAGAACCATCAGTGGCAGTGTAGACCGATGCCCATTCCTCGATGCCAGTAAGGCCTGTGGCCACCAGCGCAGGGTCGGATGTGCCATCCTTGCCGTTGACAATCTTGAGGGTGCTGACGTTGACCGTAAACTCGATATCGTAGCCCTCAACGCCGCGCCAAGCATATATGGTATAGGTCTTGTCGTCGAAGCTGGATATGGAGGCCGCAATCGTGGAGCCATCGCTAAGGGTAAACCGACCGTCGGCCGACCATTGAAGCAGGCGGCTGCGCACCACATCGACTGTTGCCACCTCAGAAGCGGCATATATCTCCTCGTCGTTGCAGGCTTGGATCGTAAACACATATTCACCTATGGCAAGATACTCCAAGGCAAGCTTAGGCTCTTCGAGCGAGCCCTCAGTGATGGAGGTAGGATCATCGGTGGTGTAATATGTATAGGCGTAATAGGCTGCCCCCTCGATGGCTGGCCACTCGATGGTCAGCGCTGAACCATCGAGCGTAGCCGTGGGCTGGGGTGTGGCCAAGGTAGTAATGGCCAAAGTAGTGGCAGTAAGGCTGCACACAGCCGAAGTGGTCTTGCCAGGGTCGTTAACATTGGTATATGCCACGACATTGAGGGTATAGGTGGTGGCGGGGATAAGGCCCGTAAAGGTGACAGCGGTCTGCACCGTCGTGCCTCCATCGACAGCCTCGCCCGTAGGATCAAGCAGTGTGTAGCCATACTGCACAGCGTCGGTCACCTTGTCCCAGCGGAAAGTCAACGTGGTGGTGGTGATATCGCTATTAGTCACCGATGGCGAGTTGATGACGCTGGTCACCACATCGTCATCGTCGGAACAACTGGTGGTAGCCATCATCAGGGGAACCATCAATGCTCCCATCAAAGCCACACGCCCTATCCATTTTGTATAAAGTGATCTATTCATCTTCTGCTAAAATTGAAGGGGGGTTACCAATTAATCATGATATAGTCGTAGACGTCGGCGATATCCTCGTCGGTGGCTGTTTCCATCACAGAGTATCCTGCGTAGATACGCCCCTCTTGCTCTTCAAAGTTGATGTAGGTCGAAGAGTAGAAGTAGCCTACCATTAACACTACGTCCTCAAGATAGTAGGCCGAGGTGCTGGGGATGTAGAGGGTATAGCTATTGTCGAGCGACTCCTCGTCAAAGCCCCACACCATACAGTCGGCATAGTCGCCACCCCAGCCAAAGGGGTCAAAGCCCGACGAACCGCCAGTGGGGAATAGGTAATACGAGTTGGGGTCGGTGTCGTAGCTGCCGGTCTCAAGATTGTAGACGTAGGTCTTGGAGATGGTGGATGGATAATAGGGGTCGCCATAGACGGCCTCGAAGGTGAGGTCATAGTTGCTCATGAAGCCTTTCAGACGATACAGATCTTGACCATCGGCCTGCAGCAGCTGCACGGTGTATTCGGGGATATAATCAGGATAAGAGTAAGAGCTGATTTTTACTTCATCGGAGATTACATTCCACTTCATCACCGACAGTTTGAGCGATATGGCTGTAGCTCTCGAGGTGTAAGGGCTGGAGTACTGGCCTTCGGGTATCTGGAGCACACAAGCATAGTCGCCAACCTCAGTGGTGCCTGTAAACGCAACAGTGAACGTAAGCTGCGCCTCGCCATCGGCAAAGTCAAGGATGGAAGGCGTGGAGAAGTAGTCGCAGCCGGTCACTGTCAGCGGCACAGAGATAGCTCCCGATGCGCTCTCACGGCTGGCCGTCACTTCAAAGCTGGTGGTGTCGCCCGGGTCAATCTCCCCTCCCTGCACGCTGGTGACGGTGAAGTATACCTGGTTGACACACTCGGAGGCTGGACCGGGTTTCCAGTCGTCGTCATCGTCGTTGCAGCCGGTCATCACCAACGCGAGGCCCGCAAAGGCTGCAAGATATATGGTATGATAAAGTTTCATCTTGGTTTGTATTGCTGTTTTATTTATTTCCGACAGGATTATTCACTAAAGCTTCCGGTCCATAGCAACTCGTCATCGCAGAGCGAGGGGTCGGGATTGGCTATCAACGCCGAGTTGAGACCCAGCTCGCTCTTGAGGATAAACGTGCACCACCACGGCGCGCAATAGCCCTCCTTGGTGTTGAGCATATAGTCGGCCGTAGGATAGTTGGTGCCCTCATAGCCGCGGGTAATCGACAGGCGCAGGCGCTGATAGTCCCAGCAGAGGATACCCTCGCCCCAAAACTCTATGCGCTTCTGGAGCATCATCTCCTTGCGAAATTCGCTCAATGAGCCAGCATCGCAAGTGTAGCCCGAGTAGCGATAGCCGTTGATGAGGCTCTCAAGCACCGCCTTCCCAGCAGCCACGCCTTGGCTGGCAGCCAAAGCCTCAGCTTTGATAAACCACATTTCCTCTACACGCATCAGTGGGAGATCGATGGCGGCGCCTACGTCATAGTTGGTATAGTCGCCCGAGGTGGGTTTAAATTTCAAGTTGGCATAGGGGGGTATCTGGGCAAAGTGGCCAGAGGTAACCGATGTGGTATACTTAGAGATGGCCGACTCCTGACCCGCGTCGGCGGGATCAACCCAGGATCGACGCCGCCAGTCGGCGGTGTTTATCTTGTCGTAGAGCGCCTTAGAGATGACCCTCTGGGTGGAGTAGGCGTTGCTGTAGCGGCCCGAGGTGAGGTCGATACCGGCCACGCCAAAATTGGTCTCCGACGACACGTAGCTGATGAAGTTTTTCCACGAGTTTTCGTCGAGGAGCTCCTTGTTGATGCCAAAGGCGAGCATCCACGAGCTGACGTTCATAGAGTTGAAGCCTGAATGCCATTCGCTCTCGGTCAACGGCGTGGCGCCGCTATAAAGGATGGCCTTGTCGGCATAGTCGGCAGCCTTGGCATAAGCCTCCTGAGCGGAGTTTACACCCAAGTCCACACCCGAAGAGGCAACAGTGGTAAGCATCTCGGGATAGTTTTCAAAGCGCGATCCCATGTCGAGATACACGCGTGCCTTCTGTCCGTAGACCACAGCGAGGTTGGGCTCGCGCTTGGTGGCGCGTGAGTAGCCTTCGAGATACTCCTCGGCCTTGTCGAGGTCGTCGAGGATGTAGCGATACATGTCGTAGAACGTAGCACGCGGGCAGTTGCGCGCCTCGTCCTCCGTGGTGGTCTCTGTGATGATAGGAGCTGTCAAGCCTACTATGCCATTGGCCTCAGCCTCGCTGTCGATGGAGGAGATGCCCGTGGGATGGTATTCATACATGCGTGCTATCTCGAAGTAGAATAGGGCGCGATAGAAGTGAGCTATACCGAAGTAGGGTAATGTATCGTCGGTGGGTGTGAGACGTAGCACATTGTTGGTCGTCGTCACGCAGCCATAGAAATATTTCCAAGGGTATTGTGCAGTGACATACTCGCCGAGATACATGTTGGCGTTCCAGTAGTAGAAATAGTCGTAGGAGGTGGTGTAGGCGGTGTAGTCCTCGCCTTGCACCTCGCGCATGATGATAAACGAAGGATAGCCTATATCCCACGTATAGCTGTCGCTAAACGTCCCCGACTGGCCCAGTCGGCCAGTGATAGCGTTTACGAAGCCCTTCATGGCGTCGGGTTGCGCCTCCACTTGATCGCTTGTCATATAGTCGTCGCTGGGGAATGTCTCGTCCTGGCAACTGGTGGCTGTCATTCCCAGGCCCAAGGCCAAGGCTGTCCACGCTATAAGATATGATGTCTTCATTTGTCTGTAAGCTGATTAAGGGTGAGGTTAGAATTGCAGGTTGATTCCGCCCGAGATGGTGCGTATGGGGCTATAGTCGCCATAGCCTTGCGAGAGGCGTGGGTCGAAGCCTTTGCGCTTGGTCCAAAGATATATATTCTCGCCAGCGCAATATACGCGGAGCTTGGTCAAGCCCAGGCGCTTCACGATCTTGGTGGGGATGGTGTAGCCGAGCTGTGCGCTTTGGAAGCTCAGGAAGTCGCTCGACACCAAATAGCGGTCGCTGTCAACGCCCGTATACGTGTCGCCATACTGCCAGCGTGGGATGTTGGAGGTGGGATTCTCAGCGCTCCAAGCATTGAGCATATCCTTATGAATGGCAAAGCCGGTATAGGCTCCCGTGGGGACAGTCATCAAGATACTGTATTCAAGGTCATACGACTTGCCTCCCAAGCCAAATGCAAACTGAGCTGACAGGTCAAAGCCGAAGGCGTTGAGCGTCGTGCCAAATCCACCCTTTACGGGCTGAGCACAGTCGATGAGATAATTCGTAGCCGAGGAGTAGTTGGTGGTTGTCGTCACCGAGCCATCGCTGTTGGTCACGTACCAGGTGCCCAGGCCCTCTTCGTTGACACCAGCATATTTGGGGATGTAGAATGTGTTGAGCGATAGGCCTTCACCAATAAAGTAGTCGCCGTTCTGATAACCGCCGTGGCCGTCTACCTCAAGAGTCTTATTATCGGAGGGCAGATAGGTGACACGCTGATGGTTGTAGTTGAAGTTGACGGAGATGTTCCAGTTGATGTCCTTGGTGCGGATAGGTGTACCAGTCAAAGTCACGTCGATACCAGTGTTGCGCATATCGCCCACATTCTTATAGTAGCCCGAATAACCAAGAGTGGATGGAGCCGTAAACCATAGGAGCATATCTGCCGACTTCTTGTTGTAGAACTCTATATTACCAGTCAAACGATACTGGAATAGGTCAAATTCTACACCGGCATTGAGGTTGCTGATGGTCTCCCAAGTGATGTCGGGGTTGCCCTTGTTCTTGAGGGTAAGGCTGGGCTCACCATTGACGTTGGTGATGGTGTAGGTGTCGACGTAGCGGTAGTAGCCGATATTGTCGTTGCCCACCTCGCCATACGAAGCCTTAATCTTCAGATTGTCGACCCATGTGGCGTGGAAGAAGTCCTCGCGACTGATAATCCATGCGCCACCGAGCGACCAGAAGTTGCCCCAGCGCTTCTTGGGGTGGAAGCGCGAAGAAGCGTCGCGGCGGAAGGAGCCTTGGAAGAAGTAGCGCTCCTGATAGTCGTAGAGAGCGCGTGCCAGGTAGCCTTCGGTGTTGTAGTCCTCGGTGTAGGAGGTTGGCGACGAAGGATATGAGAGATAGCCATTGAGGTCGAGTATCGACGAATAGTCAACGGCCCCAGTCTTGTAGGCCTCAAGGTCTTGATAGCGATAGCGATAGCTCTCATGGCCTATCATAGCTGAAATGTTGTGGCCATTGAAACTGCGGGTCCAGTTGAGGAGTTGTTGCAGGTTGACGGCATACACGCGCGAACTACCCACATTCAAGCCGCCCCCCGTTGATGAGCTATAGCCGTAATATGGGTTGAAGGTATACTTGTTGCGATTCTCGTTGATGTTGGCCCCACCTTTAATAGTCACCTTGAATCCGAAGGGAATCATGATGTCGGCAAAGGCGTCAAAGGCCGTGGAGTTGATCACCGATCGATACTGCTCCAGATAAAGCGAGTTTAGACTATTGGAGTTGGTGAGCGAGGGTCGGATAATGCCATCGGTGTTGTATGTGCCATCACCCCAGTCATACACCTTGCCGTTGCGATCGTAGAGGATATTTCCATTCTCATCGCGCACGTAGAGGGGATAAATGGGGGCCACATTGGCAGCGTCGGAAAATACGCCGCCAGTCACTGCTGTCGACCCCGTATAACCGAGGTCAAACGAGGCGTTGTTGATCGTATGAGAGAAGGCTGCATTGGCACCAAAGTAGAGCCATTTCTTGGCTTGATACGAGGCGCGCAGACGCCCTGAGAAGCGCTCAAAGTCGCTCGCCTTCACGATACCCTCATCCTTCAGGTAGCCAAACGAGGCATAAATCTGTGTGGTCTCGCTGCCGCCCGAGAGGCTGAGGTTGTACTCCTGTCGCAGGCCCGTGCGATATGTCTCGTCGGTCCAGTCGTCGGGGAGCAAGGTGTAGATCTGGCCGTTGCGGTAGATACGGTTGCCCAGGGTGGCGTTGGGGTTTAGGCGTCCGTTGGTGCCGATGAGATATTCATTTTCAGGCACGGTGTAAACGCAATAGCCCAGACCGCCCGATGATGAAGAGGCCGTCAGGTTTTTGTTGGCCATGCGATGAGCCTCCGTGGCTGTAGCGCCCGCGGATACATAATAATTGTATAGGCCCTTATAATAAAGCTCGTAGTAGGCTCCGGGGCTGGTGATACGGTCGTAGTCGCGCGAGCCGCGAGAGTTGGCACCCCATTTGGCATCAAAGTTGATGACCGACGTGCCTGCCTGACCTTTCTTGGTGGTGATGATAATCACACCATTTGCGCCGCGAGCTCCATAGAGCGCACTCGAGGCAGCATCTTTCAGCACCGTGTATTCTCCACGTCGCTGGGATTGATGCTGCTTATCTCGCCCTCGAAAGGCATGCCGTCAACTACCACCAGGGGCTCTGTGCCTGCATTGATGGTGCCCTTGCCACGGATTACCATCGACGACTTCTCGCCGGGAGCCGTCGAGGGGGTGACGTCAAGACCGGCCACCTCGCCCATCAGCGTCTGCATGACATTGCTCACCTGCTTCTGTTCTATCTTTTCGCTGCCAATCACAGCAGCCGAGCCTGTAAACGACGACTTCTTAGCCGTACCAAACGCGGTGACTATCACCTCATCGAGTTGTGATGCCACCGACTCCATTTTAATTGTTAGCTGGGGCGCTACGGCCACTTCTACCGTCTTCATACCTACGTAGGTCACTACCAGCTTGTCGGTGGACTTGAGGTTGGTAAAAGAGAACTGGCCTTCGAGATCGGTCGACGTCCCTATATGCGTCCCTTTGACAAGCACTGACGCCCCTATTACGGGTTCGTTGTCGGAGGAGTCTACCACGATTCCTTTCACATCGATGGTCTGACCCGTGATGAACGACACAGAGGCACAGACCATTATCAGAAAGGACCAAAAGACTTTAACGTTCATGTGATAATGATTTGAGTGGATTAGAAAAACACAAAATTATTAATTCTGCTTTTTCATATCACCCCTTACCACCTATTCACCCTATAAAAAACGACATAATTATCTAAATTTACACTTTTTAACTCC
>JAJBVL010000077.1 GCA_020859845.1 Bacteroidales bacterium | reverse complement strand
CCGGTAGAGTCTCCTCAACTTCTATTGTGGGAAAATTTCTCCGGACAGTAGTGAATTTAGTGCTAAGGAAGTCAGCTAAGGAGAAACCTCCTGTTCCAACGATAAGAGCTTGCTTGGGATGAAAACGTTCTTTAAAGGTGGGAAGTCCAGCGTTCATTGAACGATGTCCGCTTTTCACCTCTAAAGCTATGAGAGAGCTTTGGGATTCAATGATGAAGTCTACTTCCATACTTTTTTCTCTCCAATAAAAAAGTCGACAACCCGCCTCTTCGCATTGGTTGATGAGATGACTCCCTACAGCAGATTCAATTTGTCGGCCCCATGCTTCGTTATCCCCTGCTTCCTGCATAAAGTTTTTGCGCAAGAAGGCATTACGAAGGGCGTTGTTATAAACTTGGAATTTTGGTATGGAATTGTATTTTCGTGCTGAATCAACAGCGTACTTTTGTAAGCCGCAGAGCAGCCCACATTCGCATCAATGACATCATCCGCACTGGCCATAGTATAAGGAATAGGCAGGTCCTCAATCAGTTGAAGGAGAAGTGTAGTTTTCCCTACTTAGCGTGGCCCTACTACTACTTGCATGAAGTTGCGAGGTTCTGAGAGCCTCGCTTTTAAGAGATGATATTGTGGCCGTTTGTATTCCATGTCTTTGATTTGCAGCTTATTATATTAAATTCTCAATTTATGAAGAAAAAATTCTCAACACATAGTAAAGTTACACAAAAGATTTGATATAAACGCCTTTGGAGGAGTAAAAAAACAACTTCCATCCAGCTTCATAGTAGCTTCTTTCCTGTATGCATTGCGAAAGCTAACGCCGCGGAGTTAAGAGAAAGTTAATATTTAATGTTAATTTGAACATTTACTTTCATAGAAAAGCCCTCGCTTCATCAAGATTATGTAAATTTGTAGGATAATAGAATTCTGTTATGTATCGAAGAGTAAAGAATCCGTGGCTCGGAAAGGAGGGCTACAATTGCATAGGGTGTGCTCCCCACAACCCTTTTGGCCTGCATATGCACTTTTACGTAGCCGACGAAAATGTGCTGTGGGGCGAGTGGAATCCGTCGGTCAACTATGAGAGCTGGCCCGGGGTAGTGCACGGCGGTGTGCAGGCCATGATGCTCGATGAGGCTGCTGAGTGGTGGATTAATGCTTTCCGCCAGACGGCCGGCATCACCACCAAGATGGAAGTGAAGTTCCACAAGCCAGTGCTGATGGCCGATGGCCCGCTGCGTGTCAAGGCTACCCATCTGAAGGACATGCGTCGCTACGTGTTTCTGCTCGTGGAGCTCCTCAACAGTAAGGATGAGGTGTGCAGTTCGGCCGAAGTGGTCTATCTGCAGTATCCTCGCGAGCTGGTAGAGCGAGAATATGGCTTTACTGGCTGCGAACTCGAAGACGAGGACACTTCGCCTGCTTAGGACCCCTTCTCTGAGTAATCAGCTTATGGACTTTCCATAAAATCAACGCTATAGTGCAGCCCACTAACCATCCTGCAAGAAGGTCGCCAGGATAATGCACGCCGTAATATACTCGTGAGTAACTGACCAGAATACACCAGGCTACCATCATTGTTGTGACCCAGCGTTGACGCAAAGTTAAGCTAACCATAGCAGCCAGGCAGGCTGTATTGGCTGCATGGCATGAGGGGAATCCATAAGGTCCTCCTCGATAGTCGTCGATGATGCGCACCAGGGGAGCAATCTCGCCAGCGAGATTGCTCGGGCGCAGGCACCCTATCTCTGGACGTATCAGCGAGGCGCAAGTCCAGTCGGTTATCCCCACGGCTACCCCTGCCATCAAGGTCATCATTAGTCCTTTTTGCCAACCGAGCCGCTTGACCATGAACCACACCAGCCACAGATAGAAGGGCGGCCATAGCCGACGCCCTGTCACCTCCTCCATTACCTCGTCAATGAAGTTGCAATGTGCCGAACGCAGCCACAGTAGCAGTTGCCCATCCAGTTGGTCTAGTATGGTCAACGCCTCTTGCATACATTCTTGATTATAGCGGCGAAGATAGGCGCTCTATGTTTCAAAAATGTTGCAGAAAGATTAATTAAAAGTAAAATACGCCCCAGCGTTAACGATTTGTGTAGAACGGAGCCTTAGTTGAGTTAGAGCTGAATCATGGTCTGGCGATAATGATAGCTGCGAAGGTATGCGCGTTTGAGGTCAGCGGAAAGGAAAGAGCGACCAATCAATGCATCGGCTTTAGGATTAGGAGATGAAAACCTCTTTATTTCTTGCATTACTATTTTTTGAGGAAGACCTATACGTCTTCCCAATTCAATGAAGTCGTCGGCCGATACTTGGCGAGTGTCGGTCAAGTGCATTCCCTCTTTGAACAATCCTCTATCGAGTGCGAAAATACGGGGTTCATAAATCTGGAGAGAAGTGTTTATCAGATCATAGGCCGGAGAGAGTCGATATTCTTTCCCATAACTTATGAGACTAAAGTTTTTGAGGTGAGCATCGTCGTTGAGGGTGATAAAATTGAAAAGCACCACCTTGAAAAATCTTAAAATGTCTACTGGAGCAGCCTTGACAAATTTGCGAATAATTTCAGCGCAATCCTCATAACTTCCGTTATTATATTTGAAATCAGAGCCACCATTGGCCTTTGTGAGCCCCATAAGAGAAGCAAAGTCCTCCAAAGCATACTTCCCTTTGGAATAGACATCAAAACGGCGCGTGATATAAGCCATTTCTCCATCACGAAAGAAGCATATTCCATTGGGTGCAGTCTCAATTCCATATATTTGTGAGGCCATTTGCATGGTAAGATGTTCGTTAGCCGCACAGTAGTCATGGTTTATGAGTTGATACCCTATCGGTCGTGGCTTAAGTATGTAGGTGCTTTGCTCTTTCTCCGTCGAATATCTTAGGGTGCCTTGTTCTCCAAGAAGTAGACCTAATTTAGGCTGGGCTCCAGATAGAGATAGACGTCCTACGTTAGAGGATGCTTTTAGACCACTATAATCAGTAAAAGTAGGGGAATCAAAATCCAATATATGACTTACTGCTTTGCCGTCAAAAAGCCTTTTCAAAGCCTGATTGCAATAGGTAGTATGGCCTTCGATAAGGAGGGAGGGGCAAACGTGTATTTCCTTGGAGTTCATGCTTATTCAACAATCGGTGAGACAGTGACGGCGCCTGGGGTGTCATAAAGAGCCGTTTCTAATAGTATGCCAAAATCGTCGTCCTTGTCGATATGAAGGTAGGAAGACTGTACGGCGCGATTTGCACCTTCAGAAAGCATATTAAAGAAGTAGGGGAAAAGCACTGGAGATCTATATTCCGACTCCCTTAGAGGCATAGTAAGGCTTACAGGGGGAAGCTTTCGGGCAATATAATCTTGGTGGTAGAGAAATAAATACTCTCTTGGGGAGTCGGCCTCGGTTAGGATTCCAGCTTCTATACCGTGTACATATACTTTGCACCTTCTCATGATTTTCAATCTTTAAGGGTGATGTCAAACTTCAATCCGAGTGTATCCAGAAGAGCCAATAAAGTCTCGATTTTAGGATTGCCATTGCCGCGCTCGATAGCCACTAAAGTGTTTAGACCCACTCCGGCCAAAGCGGCTAGCGTGGGTTGTGTGATGTTCAGGAATTTTCTTCTCTCTTTGATTTGTATTCCTATCTCTTTATAATTCATTTTTGTGGCCAAATCACAATAGATTGTGATTTGGCTACAAAAATAAGATAAATTTATGATACTACAAAGGAAAATCACAACGAATTGTGATTTCTGTAGTGCATGGGCGCTCGTTTCACTGGCCAGATTGGCTCTTGGCCCAGGAGGCAGCTTTCTGGGGAGCCACGTTGAGCAGTCGGCCGTCGGTCCAGTCGATAGTAGGGTAAAGGCGACGTAGGTCTCTGACGCTGCCGGTGATAGTGGAGCCTCCCGAGGTAGCAAATGGAATCATGCGCTTGCCCTCGAGCTGCTGGCTCTCTATCCAAGTGTTGACTTGGCGAGGTGCAAGGTCCCACCAGATGGGGTAACCAATAAATATCACGTCGTAGGCCGAAGCATCAATCTCCGAGCCTCCAAGCGAAGGGCGGCATGCAGGGTCTTTCATCTCCACGGAGCTGCGGCTCTTGGGATTGTTCCAGTCAAGGTCGGCTGCGGTGAAGCGTGGCGAGGGGGTAATCTCGTAAAGGGTGGCGCCGGTAGCCTCGGCCATGGCTTTGGCTATGCGCTCGGTGGTGCCAGTGGCTGAGAAGTAGGCCACGAGAATCTTTGGTGAAGCGGGGTCCATAGTCTGTTCTTTCTGTCGTTGGGCGCAGCTGCTCAGACTGAGCATGGCTGCAAGCATTAATAATAGAGTTCGCATTTTGGATTGAGAGTTTGGTATCGCAAAATTACTTCAAAATTAGACAAAGGGCTTTGCTCTGCGGCTCATATTTGTAATCCATTGTGATTATTGGTCTGATAGGCCTTAGCCGTCTGCCACTCGAACAGTTTCCCACGATAGCTCCTCCCACTGTACGTGTCAGCGCCAGTTATCCAGGGGCCAATGCTCTTCGTAATCTTCCAGACACTTCAGGAGCGTTTCTTCAAGGCGAGAGAAAAATAAGCATTATCTGCATTTGGGGCAGATACCCTTAACGAGATATGTGAGGTGGTGCACTTCGTATTCTTCTGGGAGCTTTACCCGGGGTACGCTGACATCCTCCAGACAGATGGTCTCCCCACAGCGTTCGCAAGTGAAGTGGATATGATTTTCCTCGGGATGGCAGCCTGAGAGGCTTGAACATTCCTCGTATTTCAGCGACCCTGTGCCGTCGTCGATGGTGTGGAGCACGTCGGCCTCGGCCATATCGCGCAGAGCGCGAAAGATGCTGGCCTTGTCGAGCGTCGGCAGATTTTCTTCCAGGCAGCCCAGGCTGACGGGATGGTGATGAGTGCGGATAGCACGCAACACGAGTATGCGGTTGGCGGTGGGTCGGAGGCCTTTGTTGCTGAATATCTGCTCTTCAGTGATATCTCTTGGGAAGCTCATAATGGAAATGAGGATTTATGATGCCCTCATGCAAAAGTAGTCAAAAACATTGGATAAATGAGAGGGAATCTGAAAGAAAGATTGTATATTTGTGGCCTCACCATTTAATGTAGCAAACGATGGAAGAAAGAAAATGGAAGATTCTCTCCTCGGAGTATCTCGTGAAGCGCCCTTGGCTTACGGCGAGGCGCGACAAGGTGTTGCTCCCCGATGGACGCGTCAACGATGAATACTACGTTCTTGAATATCCTTCGTGGATCAACATCATAGCCTTCACTACCGACGGACGCCTCATTATGGAGCACCAGTATCGCCACGCTTTGGGCCAGACGGGAATAGAAATCCCTGCTGGCGTGGTAGAGCCCGGCGAAGAGCCTCTGGCTGCTGCCAAGCGCGAATTGCTCGAGGAGACAGGCTATGAGGGTGGCGAATGGACCCACTTCATGACCCTCTCGGCCAACCCTGGCTCCTTCAGCAATCTTAGCTACACCTTTCTTGCTCAAGGAGTAGAACCAACGGGCAGCCGACATCTTGATGCCACCGAGGATCTGGAAGTGATCCTCATGGAGAAGACCGAGGTGGTGAAGATTCTTGAGCGTGGGGAGATGATACAAGCTCTGATGGTGGCCCCGCTCTATAAAGCATATATAGAGGGCTTGCTAAGCTGATACGTTTATGAGAAAATGGCTGTCTTTTTTGATTGCGATAAGCCTCTGCTTTATGGCCTCACAGGGCCTCGAGGCTCAGACAATTACTGACAGGGGCTATCGCATTGTGGGCTATGTGAAGAAGGACGGCACGATACAAGACAGTGGCTATCGCACCATAGGCTACATCAAAAGCGACGGCACTATCCAGAATGGCTCGTATCGCACCGTAGGCTATCTCAAGAGCGATGGCCGCGTGCTCGATGAGGGCTATCGCATAGTGGGTTATGTCAAGGATGATGGCACGATAAAGGATGGCGGATATAAAATCCTCGGATATGTGAAGGATGATGGGCGTGTGCTTGACAGCTCTTACCGCACCCTCGGCTATGCCAAGGACGTCGACCCCACTTGGGCTGCCGTCTTTTTCTTCTTCACCAAATGAATCTCTATAATCGACTGTTATAGTCTTCTCAGAGCATTTCTATTTTACTCAGGAGAAAATCAAATAGCCCAATTTTGTAGATGCCATTCTCGTCGAAGTATGGCTTTATATTATCTCGGACAATTATTATCTTTCTGTATTTTTGCCTTTAATTCTTACCATAATGTTTACTCGTATGAAGAAAACTTTTTTTAGTGGTGAGACGCATACCTTCGCCTATCCAAAACACGAGCGAGGTAGAGGCGATAATCCATACCCAGTCCATAAATCTGAGCGGCGTCACAGAGAAAAATTGTCCTCCCAGCTCCACTATCAGTATCTGTCCCCCAAGGATGAGCACAGCTATCAGCATAAATCCCTTGCAATTCTTAAAGTGGAGCGCTGAGCGTCCTGATTTAAATGCTTTTACATTTAGGAGATTCCAAAACTGCAAGAAGACGAATATCGAGAAAAAGAGGCTGATTTCGTAGGGCGTCAGGGGATTCTTCTCCCCGAGACGTAGCCCCCAGAGTTGCGACAACGACGTGATGTCGCTATGCTCAAAGATGTAAAGCAGTCCCAGAAGCAGAAAGAAAAAGATAGCCCCTACGCCAATAATGTCGCCCCACATTGTAGGGGTGATGATAAACGACTGGCGGTCGCGTGGGCGGTCGTGCATCACGGCCATCGATGGAGGCAGGGAGGCAAGAGCTACGGCGGCAAAGGTGTCCATGATAAGGTTGACCCATAGCATCTGGGTGACGGTAAGCGGCGACTCGGTGCCCATAAAGGCTCCAGCCAACACTATGAAGGAGGCTGCCACATTGACTGTCATCTGAAAGAGGATAAAGCGCTGGATGTTTTGGAAGAGCGAACGCCCCCAGAGCACGGCGCGTCCTATTGAGGCAAACGAGTTGTCGATAATCGTGATGTCGGAGGCTTCCTTGGCCACCGAGGTGCCATCGCCCATCGAGAGACCCACGTGGGCCGCTTTGAGAGCCGGAGCGTCATTGGTGCCATCGCCGGTGACGGCCACCACCTGCCCATTGGTCTGAAGGGCCTCCACGAGGCGTTTCTTGTCGGTGGGTCGTGCGCGAGCTATTATCTTGAAAGAGGCTACGCGCTCGCGCAGTTGAGCGTCGGAGAGTGCGGCCACTTCGGGACCGGTGATGATGCAGCTATCGTCGTCGGTGGCGTTGACAAGGCCTATCTGTCGACCTATCTCACGGGCTGTGGCGGGGGTGTCGCCAGTCACGATCTTGATACCTATACCAGCGTCAAGACACTCCTTGACTGCCTCGGGGACATCTGAGCGCACGGGGTCGGAGATTGCTACTATCCCCTCAAAGGTTAGGTCGGAGGCCTTTAGCTGGCCATTCTCTGTCACTCCATCGGCGCTCTTTAGCTCTTGGTAAGCAAAGCCGAGGGTGCGCATAGCTTGCTTTTGGAAGGCTAGAAGTTGACTGGCAATCTCCTCACGGCTTACGCCTCCAGCCACATTTTTGCAGAGCCCCAACACTATCTCAGGCGCCCCTTTTACATAGAGCATGGGCTTGCCAGTCACTGCCGATTTCACAATGGTTGCCATATACTTGCGCTCGGTTGTGAAAGGCAGCTCGGCTATGCGTGGCGCATTCTCTTTGAGTGTCAGATAGTCGCGGCCTTGTGCTCTTAGCCATAGCAGAAGGGCTCCTTCAGTGGGATTGCCCAAGGCTTTTAGCTTGTCGCCCGAGAGGTCGAGCGACGCTGTGGAGTTGACAGCCATGCCTTCGGCGATTATCTCAGGAGAGACGCCCGGGAAGAAGCGTGCTACGGCCACTTGCATCTGGTTTTGGGTCAAGGTGCCCGTCTTGTCGGTGCAGATTACGGTGGTGGCTCCCATGGTCTCGCAGGCGTGCATCTTGCGCACGAGATTGTTGGTCTTGAGCATGCGTCGCATAGAGTACGCCAGCGAGAGGGTGACGGCCATTGGTAATCCTTCTGGCACGGAGACCACCACGAGCGTCACGGCTATCATTATCGTCTGGAGAAAGTAGGCTCCGAAGTCGACGGTCATAAATCCTCCAGCCTCGGCAAAGCGAGGGTCGAAGTAATACATTATGCAGCGACCTATAATGATGAGGATACCAAAACCATAGCTTGCCTTGGAGATGAGTGCACCCAAGCGCTCGAGTTGCTCGTTGAGTGGGGTCTTGACGCTGTCGTCAATTTGAGCTTCCTCAAACACTTTACCGTTCTCCGTTGCGTCGCCCACTTTATCTATTTGCATTATGCCGTGGCCTTCCATCACTTTGGTGCCTCGCAGGGCGTAGTTGGACTTGTAGGTAGCCTCGGGATCAAAGTCGTTGGGGTCGGTGGTTTTGTGGCATGCTGGTTCGCCTGTGAGCGAAGATTCGTCCATCGTAAGGGTGATAGCTTCGAGGAGCTCTCCGTCGGCCGGTACGTCGTCGCCAGTGGAGAGGAGCACCACGTCGCCCACCACCACGTCTTTCTTGGGTATCTCGATGGTGGTGTTGTTACGCACCACACGCACAGGCTCGTCGTCGTTGACTTGGTTGAGAATCGCAAACTCGCGGTCGGCCTTCATTTCAAAGAAGAAAGCAAGGCCAGTGGCCAAGAGTATGGCAATAAAAATACCGATAGGCTCAAAGAATACACCGAAGCCATCTCCAAGGCTCCAGTACTCGTAGCAGGAGATACCGATTGAAAGGACACCTGCTATCAGAAGTATGATGATGAGAGGGTCCTTAAACTTCTCAAGAAATTTCTTCCAGACCGACTCCTTTTTAGGGGGGGTGAGGATGTTGGCTCCATGAAGTTTGCGGCTTTCGAGCACCTGGGCATCGGTCAAGCCAGTGATATGTTGAGGTCTCATTTTCGCTGCAAAGTTAGAGTATATACGATAAATGACAAAATTACCTTCACGGTTTTTGGACTTCTCCAAAATTTTCCCTCTATCCGAAAAAAAGGAACTGAGTTAAAGAGGTGATGGAATAAAAAATGTTAAAAATTTAGGTATATCAATGGTAATTCTAACTTGTTTGCCTAAATTTGCACATGAATAAACATCCTAAATTCACATTTTTCTTAACCGTAATACCAACCATTAAAGTTAGTGAAAAAGCATTTATGTGCCGCTTTGGCTTTATTAAGCTTAATGTCTTGCAACGAAGCTAATCAGATAGCTACACGAGATGCTGAGCTCAATTCGCGAGCCTCTTCTTTAGAAGTAAAGGCCGACCAATGGACATTCCCCAAAGTCAACTGGGGGATGTATGACAACATGATGGATTTTTTCTTGAATATCCATTTCCCTGTTACAGCTTATGCTTATGAACGAATTATTAACTTTTTATCCCAGTACAAATGATTATGAAAAATATTGCTAAATTTTTTGCGACAGTTATGCTATTCTTAGGAGTAGCTGCTTGCTCTTCTGATGACAATGACGAGAACTTAGATATTACTTTCGAGGGCAATGTCCTGGGTTCTTGGAATGGAGATATCGATACTTACCCTGCATGGTTAGCAACCCTGCTTCAAAAGGGTAAAGAGTTGGGAAGCGAAAACCAAGATGTAAAAAATGACCTCTATATTAGCTCTAATACTCCAGTGTTAGCAGAAGATATCTATAGATTCACATACGATAATGCGCCTTGTATAGGCATCTCATTTAATGTGGTAGATAAACTTAATTATCTTACAACAAAGAATAAGGGTAATGTCTTCTATTATTCAGATGGGCGTATTATCTCAGGCTCTAAAGTTGAAGCAGCCTTTAATTCATCAAAAGAACTAATATTTTCAACTGCTCTGACTTCTGAGCTCTATTCCTCAAAGGAATATCAATACATTCAAGAGGAGATTGTGATTGATGGTAAGGATTATTCCTCCCTTCTTCAATCCATAACAAAAGAAATATGCAATAATGCAAGAGGTAATGATATGGATATAGATAATGTTCTTTTCTATTACACTTCTTCGTCTGATCTCTTGAGAGCGGCATATGTTGCATATTCCATAGAGAAAGACGTAGTGGAATGTGGAAATGAGTACTATAATCTTTCTACGGGAGATAAAATAAAGGTTGACAAAAATGACGGCCCAGAGGATATGATATATTTAGTGAATCGTCGCACCATTAATTAAGTCCCCATGATACTCAGAAATATGTGCTTGTGGATATTGGGCTTAACTTCTACAATGAGTGTTACTGGCACTGATGTTTATACCCCCCGAGGAAGTTATCTACAAGGAACCTACAATAGTAATTATACTGCGGAGGAAATAGAGCAGAGCATAATAAATCATGAAGTTTTATACCCTAATGCCACACAAGTGGACACATGGGACCGCAATTATAATTGTCATTCCTATGCTTGGTGGGTTTCGGCTGGAGGATCAAAGAGCAGCTCATGGCTTAACAATCCCTCTATGTTTTGGACCGATGGAAGTTTTGCTGGTATGTCGCAATATTCCTCAACAGCATCTAGAGTAGTCTATTATCAATCTGGAACGGTTGACCATTCAGCCGTTGTGATGGGTTCGCGATATCAGGTCAGGTCTAAGTGGGGTCTCTTGCCTCTCTACGATCATTCCATCTACGATTGTCCTTATTATCAGGGGGCTACCTTGAAATATTATGCTCTCAACAATAGTATCCAAGGAGAGAAGGTGATTGCCTTAGACACCCCAGGCCAATATGTCAATAAGACCTATTCGATTACTAATCCTCCTTCAACAGGCTCTTTTGTATGGACGGTTAGTTATCCAACTACTATTGTCTCTGGCCAAGGGTCTTCTTCAATAGTAGTGAATATGGGTTCCGACACGACAATAGGCGCTTCTTTGCATACAGCCCAAGGGCTTACATACCCGTTGCCATCCATCAATGTGCTATGCTCGTGGGAGCCGATAGTGACCGATATTGTGATGGTAGAATATGGAAGCCCGTGGTTAGAGAGTCATTTTAAGGTGGTTTGTAATGAGTCTAATTCGACGTTCTATTGGAGCGTAGATAACGGGGCCTCCATATTGCCATTGCCTTACCCTACAGATGCGATATTTATGGTTGAACCTAACGTTTATACCTACATTCAATTTCCAAGCGCTGGCTCATATACAATAAGTGTTTATGGGCAGTATGGAAATTATGTTGGTAAGCCTTTCAGCAAGACGTTGACGGCAAGCGTACTAGGAACTTATACTTTCAATTAAGTACTACCGTATATAGCACTAAAAAAGAATCCTGCGGACGAAAAAACGCGGGATTCTTTTTTATCTGGGAGCAAAAATTTTGTATTTTTGTCCGTAGATGTTTAATCAAAATAAGAGTATAAGATGAACAGACTTACCCTCGCGACGGCGCTCCTGATGGTCTCTGGAGCCATGAGCCTTTTTGCAGCTGATTTAAACAAGCCAGAAAAAGCAGTTGCCGTCACCCAAGTGTATGGCGACGGATTGACCTTTACTGGTGTAGCCCTGCAATATGCCGAAGAAATCACCCCTACAGAAGTCAATCCTCAAGATTTTAGCGTAAAAGGACGGACGGTGACTGGTGTAACTGTCAGCCCTGAGGTAACCATGAGCGATGACTCCCAGAAAGGTCGCTATGTAATCCTCCATCTATCGGCGAGCGACAGCACGGCCCTCCTCAAGACCCAAGCCTTGCGTCCTGGCGGAGGTCCTCGTGGAGGTGTAGCGCCACAAGTGGGTCAGCGCCGTGGAGTGGCTCCTGGTCAGGGTGCCGGCCCTGGCGGTCCCGGACAGATGGCGCCCAACAATCATCCTTTCCGCGAGGCAAAAGCTACAGTGACCTTGCCCGATGGCCAGACAATCACAACCGAAGGCCAGGTGAATCTCGTGGTTGACCAATTTAAGCAAGCCACATTTACCGACCAGGCAAGCGGCTTGGAATTGGGGTATAATATCTTTGTCCCCGACAACATAGAGGATCTGGGACGTGTACCCATGGTGCTCTTTATGGAAGATGCCAGCTGCGTAGGCACCTATCAGCTCACCCCTCTCATGCAGGGCCTCGGCGCTGTGGTATGGGCAGAGCCAGAAAATCAGGCCAAGCATCCTTGCATCGTTGTGGCTCCTCAATATCCCGAAGTAACGGTGGGCGACGCTGGCAAGGTGTCGCCGCTGGTGGGCGTCACTGTCAACCTCGTCAAGGATATAGCCGAGAAGTATCCAGTGGATACCGACCGCATTTACACTACTGGGCAGTCAATGGGCGGCATGATGTCGATCTACATGATGGTCACCTATCCCGACCTCTTTGCTTCGGCCTATCTCGTAGCCTGCCAGTGGGTGGTTGACCAGACAGCACCACTCTCCAACTATTCTTATTGGGTCACCGTGTCGGCCGACGACCACAAAGCATTCCCTACCCAAAACGAAATGATGGAGGGGCTGGCCAAGAATGGTGTGATGATCAACCGTGGGCTGTGGGATGCCAAGTGGGGTGACGAAATGATGCAGTTCTCCTTTGACGACATCACCTCGCGTCCAGCTCAGATTTACTATACCGTCTATGCTCCCGGCACAGTCTTTGAGCCAGGACAAGACACAGCTGGTGCCTCGGGCCACATGCAGACGTGGCGCTATGCCTACACCATCGACCCCATCCGCGACTGGCTCTTCACGCGCCATAAAGACATGAAGTAAAGAAAAACATCTTTGGCTCTTTGCGCGTTTTGCTAAATGAAAGTATTTTTCGCAGTGCAGCGGTCCTCCGCTGCTCATTAAGCGGCGGCCTCCGCCGCAAAAGAATGAATCTTAACTGAGATAAAATTAACTGTACTGATGAATTGTTTAAAAACAATGATGCCGCTCGTAGCGGCTCTCTCAATAACATTTTCTATGGAAGCAAAACGTTCGTATATCTTCTATGCCGATGGCGTAGAAGAGGTAGAGGCTGTGGCCACTGTCGATGCTCTGCGCCGTGGCGGCCTCGAGGTAGTCACCGTGTCGATCACGGACAACCCAATAGTGACAGGAGCTACAGGACAAAAGCTTGTGGCCGACTCGCTTATCAGCCAGATTGACCCCAAGGAAGCCGAGTGGATAATCATCCCTGGTGGCGTGCCGGGGGCTCCTAATCTCCACGCATGCCAGCAGGTCAACGACATTATCCTCAATCAATGGAACGAAGGAGGCAAGGTGGCTGCCATCTGCGCTGGCCCTGCTGTAGTGTTGGCTCCTACCGGCATCCTTAAGGGCAGAAAGGCCACGTGCTATCCCGGCCTTGAAAAAGACTTGGAGCAGGGCGGGGCCACCTACATTAAGCAGCCAGTAGTGGTCGATGGGCGGCTTATTACCTCAGAAGGTCCCGGCACTACGCTCCAGTTTGCTGGCGCCATCCTTGAGGCAACGGTAGGTCCCACCAAAGCCACCGAAACGATGCAAAGCATGCTTGTCAATCAATAAAATAATAGGTGCCTCATATTATCTATGCATGGGCAAAAATATGAGCCGTGACTGGTGTCACGGCCCATTTTGTCTTAAATCCTATATAGGAATCGGGTTGCTGGTTTTTATAAATTCTCTATCTTACCCATGAAGAGGATAAGGCCAGTGCTCTGCTCGCGGATGAAGAAGTAGAAGGGATGGTCCACTACAATTTCATTAAGCGAAGTCGGATTAGCGGTCTGTACAAATTGTGAAGCACTGGAGACTGTAGTAGCCACCGTGCCAGATTCCTCAACCTCAATCTTAGAATCTTGCAGAATAGGACCCAATTTCATGGTGATATTTTTATGCTCCTTCATGCTGTCTGGCCATTCATACATATCGAAGAAGTCGGCGTTGTCCTGGAAGGCTGTCGTGATGCCGATAGCCTTTAACGCCTCTTTTACATCCATGTGGTCTTCAAGTGTGAATTTTGGGAGGCTAAGATCCACTTTTGAGCTAAATTGCTCGTTGGGCCACTCGAGCGGAAGTGTGATTTTTGGGTCTGCTCCTTCATCGGGCATGGCAATCACCATAGAGTAAGCCTCGTTGCCGTAAGGCAACACCACCCACGATATGCCATCCTCAGCCCAAGCTTTTGTAGTGAATGCTCGGTGCATCATCTCCACGCGCGATGTCGAATTGCGCCCATAGAAATTGCTTTTATAAGTGCTCTCTGAGTAGAAGGCATTTCTCCAAGTGCCGCGGAAAGAAACAGCGTTGAGGGTAATCGCGGCCAAGGAAGATTCCTGGTAAAGGTCACCGTAGTCAGGATCAATTCCTACCATTTCTTTTGACCATTTCCTTACGGCATCAAGCATTTCCGTCTGGGAATCATAGATTGGTAAGGTCTCAATATTCAGATCGGAAACTTGGTCAACGAATGTGGGAGAAAGGGATGACAACAATTTTTTACAGCGGGCGAAGCATCCATACATCCCTACCTCCGACTGCTTGTCCAGCGAGGGGAGCAGAGATTGGAGCCGCCTGTACAGTTGGGTCAGTTCCTCGATGGATGTACCAGTTGGATTTATTGCGCTGAGTATCTCCTCTAGGGTCTCTCCTGAGGCTCCATTAGCATAGAATACGAGGTTGTTGGCCAATGCCAGAGGTGACACCATGAAATTCCCTTCCCTTAGGGAGTCGATAGCCTGAAGAAGGTCAACGGAGAAAGAAAGATTGTTGTCTACCATCACTTTCTCGCTACGCGAGAGGATTATATCTACACGAGGATTCTGGTCCTCTGTGTCCTGTGGCTCATCGTTGGAGGAACAGCTGGAAATACAAAAACTTATGCCTATAAGTCCTATACAAAAGTGAAGAAAACGTTTCATAGGTATAAAATGACTTGGTTAATAGATATTATAAATGATCCTTAATGTATTGTTAAAATTATAGCTTACAGAGCCCACTGTTGGGTTAAAAGTGCCAGTACTAAACCATCCATTAGCACTTCCACTCCATCCCCAATTGTTATGGAAATATGAGGAACTTCCTCCTTGAGTAGTTCTTGACCATAAATTTTCCATAGAATTTGACCCTGCCATAGAATAATATTCTCCTACATAAGCCATCATCGAGATCTCAGTAGTGGAATAGGAGAGTCTGTAACCGTCGCATACCCACGCGTGTCCTCCATATGTGGAGTCATCTCCTCTCATAAATACGGGGCGAGCATTATTAATCTGGCTTTGAACTTGACTTTGGGTATAATTAGCACTCGTTGAAGAAGTAAAGCCAAAAGATTTTAAAGCAGATTTAACATTTGCTACAGAAGCTTCGGCATAACTCTGATAATAGGAAGTGTTGCAGGCCTCAGCGACATCGTACAGAAAGGCTGCTGTCACATCGCTTGGAGTATCATCTGGCATTTGACTCCAACTATAGGTGGTAGGTTTTTCATGGTACCTCATTATTTGTCCAGCGGCGACAGCATTGCATCCCAGGGGCCAATTGTAGGGTTTTGAGGTGGTATAATTAGGGACATACTTGTTGTATCCCATATCTTGGCCCCATGTGGTGGAGAGAAGAGGACCAGTGCTGGTGGTTTGTGTGTTATATTTTATCCTAACAAATACAGTCTCCGAGGGGTCGAAACCATACACTTCGTTGAAATGGTACCATTGTTCCATTTGAGAACGCTCCCCTTCTGTGAGGGCGATATACTCGGGAGTCGCTTGGAAATTCTCATAGGAATAGACATAGTAGCCCTGGTTCCGCCACTCTGAGACTGCATAGCTTATGTCGTAGATCTGCGAGGGTTCGAGACTCCTGGATTGGCCTTGAGTGGGCAGCTCTTGTGAGCTTGGGTTGTAGCGGCTCCATTCTTGGCGGAAGGCAAGTCGCACGCTGTCGGGCTGAGCTGATGCCTGCCTGATGTTCTCTTCTTGGAGAGCCATCCATAGGGAGACGCCGTTCTCTTCTCCTAGCGGAATGGAGAAATGTCCATCTTCGGAATAGGCAATGATGGGAGTGTAGTCACGCGTTGCCGACACCACTACGTATCCTCCTCCCAGAAGGTTGACAACGTAGTAAAGAGGGATGCCGTCTTCGTTGCTAACAGTCTTTACATCATCGGGGATTCTTCCGGTTGAGCGTGAGCCGTTCTCTGCGAGCACTGCTGCGGCCACGTTGAGAGCACTCGAACTCTCCACCACAGTGACGGTGTCGGGGACGTTAAGGAGAGCTCCAGTCAATTGCGACGGGCTTTCCGTTTCCTGGTCCGTTAATGGACCTTGTTGAGAGCAGCCTATGAGCACCAATGCGCAGACGGCTACTAAATGAGAGGGTTTTCTCATGAGATTGGATTGTTTAATTTTATTATAAAACTTTGAAGAGGAAAGATCCTCCTCTATAGATAGGATATGTGAATTGGCAAAATCTTACAATCACCCTTAAAGAAAATAGACAAATAAGATATGTATATAGACAAATCAGACGATTGTAAAGACGTTTTGAATGCAGTAATGTAAATAGAAGTTATGAGTGAGGCGTGCTATATCTTATTTATGATGGGGGCAGTGGCTATTTGTGGCCGATAAAAGAGTCTTTATGGGATTCAGATGTGTAACAGAGCCTAAAAACATGACGGTAGGGTAAAGCAAATAGCAATGGGGACAGAGCAGTCTTTCTTGTAAAAAATTTTTGAGAAGTAGAACAAAACGGCTAACTTTGTGGTCAATTAATTGAGGAATGATTGGAATCTGGTGAAAGTCCAGAACAGTTCCCGCTGCTGTAAACCTCCGTGGCGCTCTCTCCGAGAACCACCACAACGCATCTTGCACTCTAAGTCACTGGCCCTCGCGGCTGGGAAGACGCAAGACACCTACCCTTGGCGTGAGGCAAGTCAGAAGACCCATCCCTCTTTTTATTCACTATTAACCAAAAGCTCGCGGGAGATCGAGTGGAGAGTTTACGCTTCCTTCGGCAGGGTCTTCCGCGTGCGATAGTTATATTGTTTATCGCCCTGACAATGACATCACGACAGCTCTCTTTTGGCTTCCCAATCCTATTGGCCTCTCTCTTGGGTCAGCTGACCACAGCGTGCAACTCCGACAACGATCCAGCCGAGGAAAAGCCACAAAAACCCGTAGTAACCTTTGATAACGAGACTGGTATCTACTCCACCAAGGTGGGGCAACCACTCACCATTACTCCTATCGTGGCCAACTCCACGGGTGCCTCTTATCTATGGTATGAAGGCTCTGAGATAGTGGGCAACGAGCTTACGCTGACACGAGCCTGGGATGCCCTCGGCACCTACTACTTGACCTTCAACGTCATCACCGACTATTATACAGTGAAGGAGGACGTGCGCGTAGAAGTGGTGGAACTGACACCCCCCCTCATCTCGTTGTCACTGCCTGAACAAGGCCTTAAGGTGATGGCATCGACCGATTATATTTTCACTCCCGATATCCAACATGCCGATATGGAGGGATTCTCTATAGAGTGGCTGCTCAATGGGGAGAAGGTAGGGGAGGAGCTTTCCTACACCTTCAATCAGATAGAGCTGGGCAATTATACCATTACTATCAACGCCTCTAATGTGGATGGCACCGCTACCAAGGAATTTACAGTGGAGGTGGTCGACGAAATGCCCTACGATGTACGTTTCCCACAGCAGAGCTATTTCCAACCGTCGACCGACCGCTATGTGCTTTTGGGACGCCCAATCTTCTTAACCCCCCTTATCGACCTTTTCGACGACCCACAATACACCTGGAGCGTCAACGGCGAGGAGGTGGAAGGTGGCCTATCCACCCTGCGCTTCGAGCCATCGGAGACCGGGGTCTACTACGTGACGGTCAGCGTCAGCGAGAAAATGAGCCGCGCTTCTACCAAGGCCTTGACACGCAATGTGGAGCAAGGCGCCGGGGTTGGCTCTGCCGAGGTGAAGGTGACCTGCCTGTCGCCAAGCGAAGCTGGTCAGCTGCGCGCCAAGACTGCCTCTTCATCGGCTTATCAGACAGCAGTATATGAATACGTCCCCGCTCCCGGTCAATTTATCAACGAGACTTCTTCAACTGGAGGATTTACTGGCGCTGAGACCACCATCGAGGCAGCCAACGAGTGGGCTTTCAATCGCTTGGATCAAAAGCTCTTCGTGTCGCTCGGTAGTTTTGGCGGATATGTTATCGTGGGATTTGATCACAGCATCGTGGCCAATGGCAGCGAGTACGACTTTGCTATACAAGGCAATGCCTTTGTCAATTCTTGCGAGCCGGGAGTGGTGTGGGTGAGCCAAGACACCAACGGCAATGGCCTCCCCGACGACGAATGGTATGAGCTACGAGGCAGCGAGACGGGCCTCTCCTCCACCCAGCAAGACTTTGCCGTCACTTATTACCGACCCTCATCGCCGGGCATGAACACGCCGTGGAAGGCCAGCAATGGCGAGACGGGGGTGGTCAGCTATCTCAGTGCTTTCCACTCTCAGGACTATTACTATCCAGCCTGGATAGAGGCCGACAGCTATACCCTCTATGGGACATGCCTTGAGGCTCGCAACCAGAAGACCGACTCAGGGACATGGATCAACCCCGCCTACGACTGGGGCTACGCCGACAATCTTGGCAGCGACAACATCGAGGGCTATCCTCAGCGAACGGGTTTCCATATCTCCAACGCCATTTATCCCGACCAGACACTGGTCAATCTGCAGTATATCGACTTCGTGAAGGTGCAGCAAGCCCTCCTGGCAGAGTCGGGGGCGATAGGCGAAAATTCGTGTGAGGTGTTCTCTATCAGCGACTATAGCATGACGGCTAATGAAGAGTAGACGGCTGGGCATATTATTAGCTCTGACCCTCCTGATGGCAGGATTGGGAGGGTGTATGAAGTGGGACTATGTGGACATGGAGGACTTTGACGCCACAGGCGAAGGCCTCTTCATCACCAACGAGGGCAATTTCCAGTATGGCAACGCCACCCTGAGCTATTACGACCCCACGACCATGGAGGTGGAAAACGAAGTGTTTCTCCGCGCCAACGGCTACAAGCTTGGCGATGTGGCCCAGTCGATGGTGGTGCGTAAGGGCGTGGGATGGATTGTGGTCAACAATAGCCATGTAATCTTTGCCATCGATGCCACTACCTTTCGTGAAGTGGGGCGTATAGAGAATCTCGCATCGCCTCGCTATATCCACTTCCTGAGCGATACCAAAGCCTACGTCACCCAGCTCTGGGACAATCGTATATTTGTTGTCAATCCTCAGACGTATCAAGTGACGGGCTACATCACCGTCCCCGACATGACCATGGAAAGCGGCTCCACGGAGCAGATGGTCCAATATGGGCGCTACGTCTATGTCACCTGCTGGAGCTACCAAAACCGAGTGCTCAAGATTGACTCCACCACCGATGAGATAGTAGACCAGCTCACAGTAGGCCTACAGCCCAACTCGATAGTGCTTGATGCCTATGGCAAACTATGGGTGATGAGCGACGGCGGCTATGAAGGCTCTCCCTACGGCTACGAGGCGCCCACGCTTTGGAAGATAGATGCCGCGACATTCTCCGTTGAGCAGTCGTGGAAGTTTGCCCTCGGCGAATCGCCCACCGAGCTTCAGCATAATGGCGATGCTACCATGCTCTATTGGATCAACAACGACATCTGGCGCATGGACGTGATGGCCTCGCGCCTGCCAGTGAAGCCTTTCTTGGAGTATCAATCCACGATTTATTATGGCTTGACAGTAAGCCCCTTCAACGGTGATGTCTATGTGGCCGATGCCATCGACTATCAGCAACCGGGCATGATATATCGCTATAGCGAGGATGGGCAGCTAATTGATTCGTTTTATGTCGGGGTGATTCCCGGCGCTTTTGCTTGGAAATGAAAGCTCTACTACGCCTGCTAATATTATCGCTCTGTCTCCCATCGATGGCTTGGGCTCAGCATCGACAGTTGCCTCAGGTGACTGTGGTGGGAAAGCGCCCTATGCGCGATATAGGGGTGCAGAAGACCGCGCTCGACTCTGCCACCCTCAAGGAAAACATTGCGTTGTCGATGGCCGATATCTTGACCTTCAACACGCCTATCTTCGTGAAGAGCTACGGTAGAGCCACGCTATCCACCGTGTCGTTTCGTGGCACTTCGCCGAGCCATACACAAGTGACATGGAACGGCATGAAGATCAACAACCCCATGCTGGGCTCTACCGACTTCTCCACTATCCCGGCCTACTTTATCGATCAAGCCTCATTGCTCCACGGCACATCCTCGGTCAACGAGGCTGGCGGAGGTCTTGGAGGATTGGTAAGGCTCGCCACTCTCCCCGAGGCGGAGGAGGGCTTGAACATGCAGTATGTGCAAGGCATCGGGTCGTTTAAGACGTTTGACGAGTTTCTCCGCGTGAGTTATGGCTCGGAGCATTGGACATCCTCTACGCGTGCTGTCTACTCTTCCTCACCCAACGACTACAAATATACCAACCACGACAAGAAGCTCAACATCTACGACGACAACCATCAGATCATAGGCCAATATTACCCTAAGGAGCGAAATAAGAGCGGCGCTTTCCGCGACCTTCATCTGCTCCAAGAGGTGTACTACAACACGCTGCGAGGCGACCGCCTGGGCCTCAGTGCGTGGTTTATCCATAGCAATCGCGAGTTGCCGTTGCTTACCACCGACTATGCCGACTACACGTCGTTTGACAACCGGCAACGCGAAAACACTCTCCGCGCCATCCTTTCGTGGGGCCACACTCGCTACAGCTGGAGCACAAATGTGAAGGCTGGCTATATCCATACGTGGATGGCCTACGACTATAAGCGCGACGTGGGTGGCGCTGGTGGTATGCAGACCATGACACGCTCGCGCTCTCGAGTGAATACCTTCTACGGACAAGGCGAAGGCCAGCTCTACTCCGCCAACCGTCAATGGATGTTTACTGCCAACTTGGCTCTATACCAACACTTGGTGAAGTCAGACGACAAAAACATCGTGCTGCAGGATGGCGACAATGCCACGGTGGGCTACGACAAGAAGCGCGCTGAGATGTCGGGGGCCGTCTCCGCCAAGTGGCAACCAACGCCTCGGCTGGGCTTGTCGGTGGTGCTACGCGAGGACATGATGGGCGACCGCTGGGCCCCTATCATCCCTGCCTTCTTTGTGGATGGGGTCATAAGCCGGCGGGGAAATATCACGGCACGCGCTTCCATATCTCGCAACTACAAGTTTCCCTCGCTCAACGACCTCTATTTTCTCCCCGGTGGCAACCCCGACTTGAAGAACGAGAGTGGCTTCACCTACGATGTCGGCGCCTCGTTCTCCACCGGCAGGGCGGGGAAGTGGGTATGGAGCGGTGGCTTGACGTGGTTTGACTCCTACATCGACGACTGGATAATATGGCTCCCTACCCCCAAAGGTTTCTTCTCGCCGCGCAATGTCAAGAAGGTCCATGCCTACGGCCTGGAGGCCAAAAGCTCCCTGTCGTGGCAATTCCACCCCGACTGGCTGCTTGACCTTAACGCCACCTACTCTTGGACACCCTCCATCAATCGTGGCGAGCCGATGTCGGTGGCCGACAAGTCGGTGGGTAAGCAATTGCCGTATGTCCCCCGTCATTCTGCCACAGCCACTGGCCGCTTGTCGTGGCGGTCGTGGACTTTCCTTTACCAGTGGGCTTTCTACTCCGAGCGCTTCACCATGAGTAGCAACGAGACCACCCTCTCGGGCCGGCTGCCTAAATATTATATGAGCAACGTCTCCTTGGGGCGCGTGGTGTATACCCGCTGGGTCAACCTCGACCTGAAGCTCGCCGTCAATAATCTCTTCAACGAAGATTATCTCTCGGTACTCTCTCGTCCTATGCCGGGCATCAACTTCGAGTTTTTTATAGGCATCACGCCTAAATTTTGAAGAAAATTTGGCCATATCATGGCCTAAAAGTGGGCGGAATGACCACAAATAAGAGGTTAAGCACATATTTCGTTAATAAATTTGCATTATTAGATAGAAAAGATTAATTTTGTTGGGTATAACATGCTAGTAGTGTTAATTTAACCTTTTATACCCATCACTTATGAGCTTCCCCAACCCCTTTCGCCGAAGTGAGTCCTCATTTGCCACCCCACTTCCACCAACCGGGCTAATTGATGAGAGGCATCCTTCTCCGTTGGCTATAATCTATCGTAGCGAGCTCGACTATCTCTCGCGCTGCATCCGAGATTATCCCAATATCGAGACCGGAGGCCAGCTCTTTGGCTTTTGGACCAATCAAGGAGCGCCGGTGGTGCTCTATGTCATAGGTCCTGGACGCGATGCCAATCATGAGCAAGCCTTCTTCAATCAGGATTTGCGCTACCTCGACCTCGTGGGCAATCTGCTGCTCGACCGCTATGGCCTTCAACACATAGGTGAATGGCATTCCCATCATCAGCTGGGCTTGGCTCGACCAAGTGGCCATGATGCTTCGACGATGTTTCACGCCCTGGAGCGTGTGCCACTGCGCCACCTCCTGCTCTGCATAGGCAACTATCGCGATGGCTATAGCGCCATCAATCCCTACACCTTCCATGAGAGCGATCCTGATCACTATTGCGAGGCCTTATGGAAAGTGAAGGATATGGAAAGTCCATTCCGGCCCATTATCGATCGTGAATTGGCTCAGGTGCTTATCCATCCACGCACACGCGAGCCGCGCCATGGCCTGCAGCGCTTGGTGAGCGAGCATGCAGCGACAAACTCTCAACCTGCGCCGCAAGGGCCTATGCTTGGCGGCGTCAACTGGCTGAAACGCACGGGCAACATCGACCGCCTAAAGCATATAGTAGCCACCGTCAAGGAGCGGTATGCTGGTCTGAGTGTGCAGACCCAGATGGACGAGACTGGCATGGTGAATCTCAACATCGACAATGGCGCTTTTGAAGTGAGGTTCCCTTCCCGCTTCCCTCAGGAGCCACCTCAATTTCTGCGTCAGGGGACGATGATGCCCACGCCTGCTTGGAGTCTTGAATGTCAAGACCATGACATCCCCTTCGCCTTCGACCAATGGTGGGCTGCCTTCGAAGACCATACTCACGACAACAACCCCAACAACCCCAACAATCCCAACACCCCCTATACACCCTCCCTTTTTGATCTATGATAACCTCACAACGTGCCCTTCTTGAGAAGCAAGTGATGCAGTATTACTTGCCTCAAAACATGTATCGATTTTGCCAGATAGGCACCTCGCAGCCTTATATGGAATGTGCAGTGGTGGCCAACGATGGCGCTGCCTATCTGCTCTACTTCGACCTCTCTATGTTTCCCGAAAACAAGCCCAAGGTCTACGTGAAGCAGATGCTTTACACCAAGGACGGCAAGCCCATGAACTCCGCCTCCCACTACAATCACACCCTGACCCCCTGGAACGGCTGGACCCAGCTCTGCCACTACAACGACTCATGTTGGACTCCCGACGTTACTCTCTGGAAGGTCTACATGAAATGTCGCCTCTGGATAGAGATGTATCGCGCCCACTTGCGCACCGGCAAGACCATGAGCTATTACCTCAACACCCAAACCAACCCCTAACTTCCGCTCCCCGTTCCATAAGGGCGCTTCCGTGCCCGGCAATTATTTGCCGGGTCCCCAATTCCCCCAATCATTCTTCATCTTAAATTATCCCCATTATGGCTTTTGAAAATATCAACCTCGACCAAATGGCCGAAGCCGTACGCAACGACGGCCAAGGCTCGAAGAACAACAACATGATATACAACACCGAGACCGGCAAATGGCAAGTGGTGCCTGCCACACAGGCTCCTCCACGCGAGGGTCTCGTGGTCAATGAGATGACCCGCGAAGGCTTTGCATCATGACACCAAAGCCTGTCTTCTATATTGATGGCGAGGAGCTGAAGCGCTTCGCCACCAATCCTCGTGTGCAGACCACCGAGGGCATTGGATATGAATGGGAAGGGGAGGGCGTGTGGCATCTCCACTTCCACCCCCTCACCCATAGCTTCGGCCACCAGCAGACAGTCACCTTCACCAAGGAGCAGCTGGATGAGCCTTACGACCCTTCGCGCATACTGGTGAAGGTCAACGCCGAGGGCGAGGCTCAGGTGTGGCATCCACAGTCGCAGGCATGGCTTGCGCCTGAGATTATCCCGGCCAAGGAAGACCTTTACTCGCGCAACAAGGGTCTCCTGGAGCTAAATATCCTTGAAGGCAAGCGCGTGATGATAGTGGGTCTCGGTAGCTTTGGCTCCCAGATAGCCATCGAGCTGGCCAAAGCCGGCGTGGGACATTTTGCCATCATGGACTTTGACCGAGTAGAGCTCCATAACCTTGCCCGCCACACATCGACTACACGCGACCTCGGGCGACTGAAGACCGACGTCATAGAGGAAGCCATCCTTGGCAAGAATCCTTATGCCAAGGTGGAGAAGTTTCCCATCAACATCAACGACGATCCCCAACTCCTCCTCCAAGAGACGGCCAAAGCCGACCTGGTAATCTGCGCTACCGACAACAATCGCTCGCGATTTAACATCAACTCGGCAGCCGTGGCCACTGCCACCCCCGCTATCTATGGACGAGCCATCACTCGCGCCGAAGGGGGCGACGTGTTCCACTATCGGCCCGGAGGTCCCTGCTACTGCTGTCTGCTGGGCAATGGATGGTATGATGCCACGATGGAGGAAATCACCGATGAGGCCTCTGCCCGCGCCAATGGCCAGATAGCAGCTTATACCTCGGCTGAGGATGCCGATGCCATGGTGCAAGTGGGTCTTAGCGCCGACATAGAGCCTATGACCAACATGATGGTGAAACTGGCTCTGGTGGAGCTCTCGCGTGGCGCAGCCTCAGGTATTCAGTCGCTGGAAGAAGAGCTCATATACCCCTACTATATGTGGGCCAACCGCCGCGAGCGCAACTATACCAACTGGGCCTCGTTTGCCAATCCAGGCCACATGCCCACGATTATGCGCTGGTATGGGGTAGAGATGGAGCGTGATGGCGGCTGCGCACAGTGTGGCAACGCCACTTCGCTCGACCTCGGGCAAGACTTCGCCAAGGAGTTTGGCCCCGAAGCCTCGTCAATCAAGATTGACACTTCGATCGACTTAGATAAGCTTTAACATATATATTCCCCCTCCCATATCTTTATTATCTCTTATGGCATCTTCACTCCAACAAGAGCTGTCGACTCTTCTCAACGACGCTGGACAGTTTGCCCAGCAGATGGGCTTGGCTGAGATAGATACCCCACTCCTGTTTATCGTTTTGCAGCAGCGTTACGCTCCTGAGGTAGAAGACTTCTTGACGGTGACCACCTTTCGCGACGATGGACGCTCCTCCTTTCCTGGCCATGGAGCATTCTACGGAGCTGTAGGGCAGATTCTCAACAATATGCCTCGTGGTGGTCATAGCCGCCAGCTCCCAATGTCGTCGAGCCTCGGACAAGCCATCAACCTCGCCATGAATATAGAAGGAAGCATGCCTCAGAATGCTCCTTTGAGGTTTCCTCACGGCGCGCTATTGGCATCGCTTTTCTTGGTGCAAGGCCCAATGAAGATGCTTGGCGAGAGCGTAGGCATCACCACGCGAGCCATGGAGACGGCCATTGAGATGCGTCAGGGAGGAGGCATGGGCCAAAGCGGCCCTCGCGAACCGCAGTCTACGCGCGCCAACAACTGCCCCACGCTGGAGCAATTCTGCACCAACTGGATAGAACAGGCACGCGAGGGCAAGCTCCATCGAGCCATCGGTCGCGACGCTGAGATAAAGCGTGTGCTTCAGATTCTCAGCCTGAGCACCAAAAACAATCCTATTCTGGTAGGTGCTCCCGGCACAGGCAAGACGGCCATCGTAGAGGGGTTGGCTTGCCAGTTGCTCAACGGTGAGGTGCCCGACGATCTCAAGAATCTTAAAATCTATCAGCTCGACCTCGGTGTACTCGACTCGATAGGAAACGCCGAAGAGGTGATGCGCAAGATGGTCGACGAACTGAAGCAGGATACCTCGGTGGTGCTTTTTATTGATGAGATACATACTCTCGTCAGCTCTCATGCTGGCGCCAACAACCCCATTGCCAACCTCCTAAAGCCCGAGATGGCGCGTGGCTCCATAAAAATCCTTGGTGCCACCACTACCGACGAATACACTCAGCATATCGAGAAAGACAAGGCCTTTGAGCGGCGATTCCAGAAGGTGACTGTCGACGAGCTAAAGCCCGAGGATGCTGCTGAGGTGTTGAAGATTGTCAAGAAGCGCTTCGAGCAACACCATAAGGTGACAATCCCCGACAGTGTAGCCGAGCTCGCTGTCAACCTCAGCCATCGCTTTATCCCCGACCGTCGCCTCCCCGACAAGGCTATCGACTTGCTCGACGAGGCTGCCGCTTACGTACACATGGAGACCTCGCGACAGACCGTGGAGGACAAGGACGTGATGGACATCGTCACCCGCTGGACCGGTATACCTATGCAAAGCATGGACGAGGAAGACACCGAGCGCCTCCGCCATATCGAAGAGCATCTCCATGAGCAGGTGATAGGGCAAGACCAGGCCATCAGCGCGGTGGCCAATGCCATACGCCGTAGCCGCATGGGCTTCAACGACGCTTCGCGTCCCATCGGCTCCTTCCTCTTCTTGGGCACCACAGGCGTGGGCAAGACAGAGGTATGTAAAGCACTGGCCGAATTCCTCTTCCACTCGCGCGATGCCATCGTGCGCATCGACATGAGCGAGTATCAGCAGGAGCACACCGTCAGTCGCCTTTTCGGAGCGCCTCCCGGCTATATAGGTTATGAGCAGGGTGGACAGCTGACGGAGGCTGTGCGTCATAAGCCTTACAGCATAGTGCTCTTCGACGAGTTTGAGAAGGCTCACCCCAAGGTGTTTGAGACGCTGCTACAGGTGCTCGACGATGGCCGTATGACCGACGGACAAGGGCGAGTAGTGGATTTCAAAAACACGATTATCGTCATGACCTCCAATGTGGGTCAGCCAGCCATCATGCGCTATCTCACAGGCCAGGAACCTACCCCCGACCGCATAGCGCAAGCCACCGACGCTGTGATGCAGCAGCTCAAGCAGCGCGTGGCTCCCGAGTTTATCAACCGTATCGACAAGACAGTGATGTTCCTGCCCTTGACGCGCCAGGATATCCGCAAGATTGGCGAGCTCCAGCTCAAGAGCGCCGCCAAGCGCCTGAAGAAGAACGGTATCGACTTGACTTACGACACCTCAATCCTCGACTTCGTGGAGGCCAATGGCTATCAGCCAGAGTATGGCGGCCGTCCCGTAAAGCGCGTGGTCAACAACCATGTCATCGATGCCCTTAGCATGGCTATCGTCAACAATGAGGTGTCGAAACAGCAGCCTATTGAAGCTTTTGTCTTCGGTGGGCGAGTAATGTTTAGAAACGTAACAAATGGCTAATACACTACCCCCGGGGTTTGACCCCGCCACTGGCCGGTGGAACAAGGTGTTGCCCCCAGGTTTTGACCCTCGCACAGGGCGTCTCAATCTGGGCAATCTCTCCTCGTTTGCTGGCTCTACAACTCGTACTACAACAACTACCTATCCATCTTCCCGCACATCCTCGTCGCGCCGCAGTCGCGGCTTGTGGGGCCGCTTTAACGACTTCATAAGTGGCATCGGCGACTGGATCGGCGACAGCGTAGAGAAACTCGTAGAATGGACCACCTACATCGTGATGGGTGCAGCCCTAATAGGTCTGCTGATATATGTCATTTCAGGCTTTTGCGATAGCTTCTGGACAGGAGTAGGCCATACAGTGCTGGCCATAATTGGTGGCGTGATAGCTTATATCGGCACTATCGTCATTGCTTATATCGTGGCCATTCTGGTGTTTGCGCTTCGTTTCTGCTTCTACAACGCCACTATCTTTCTGCTCATCGTATTTGGACTGGGAGGATGGATGGGCTACAACTGGATGAAGCATGCCAACGATGAACCGACAGTGATAGAGACTGTGGTCAACCCCACGACGCGCTATCGCGTCACGGCTCGTGTGCTCAACATCCGCGCTATGCCATCCTCCAACGCTTCCGTGATCGGCACCTACAAGCAAGGCGACGAGATCGAAGTCTATGCCGACTCCGAAGGCTTTGCCCTCGTACACTACAACGGCCAAGAAGGCTACGTCAGCACATCCTACATCGAAAAAGTGGAGACAACAACCACCAATTAAGGCTTCAAACAATGTGGCCCTGTGGCGGGTTTCAACTCTGATAATTAGCCTAAATCAACCAAACCTCCCCCCAACCCCGTAGGGGTTGTTACAAATAGCTGTGGCAAAAAGTTGGTCCCTCTATATCCTTCTGCTGGCCATTATTGTGGCGCTCTTCATCGTCGATATGATGGTGGGGAGTGTGGGATTGTCGGCTCGCGAGGTGTGGCAAGGGTTGTGGGGGAGCGATGAGGCTTCGGCTGCCACCATCAAGATTGTGCGCCATATTCGCTTGCTCAAGGCGGTGGTGGCTATCTTGGTTGGGGTGGCTCTCTCGGTGAGCGGTCTGCAGATGCAGACAGTGTTTCGCAATCCGCTGGCTGGCCCCTATGTGCTTGGCATTTCCTCGGGAGCGAGTCTGGGCGTAGCGTTGGCGGTGCTTGGAGGACCATTGCTGGGTATCGGCGCGTCGTCAATGATATCTTCGCTTGGCATTATCGGAGCGGCCTTGGTGGGCTCGGGTGCTGTCCTGGTCTTGATAGCGGCTTTCAGCGCTCGCATCAAGGATATCATGGTAATCCTCATCCTGGGTATGATGTTTTCGTCGGGAGTAGGCGCCATCGTCCAGATACTCCAGTATCTCAGCAAGGAGGATGCCTTGAAGAGCTATGTGGTGTGGACCATGGGCTCGCTGGGCGATGTCACCCCCACTCAGCTATGGATTATGACCATCATCGTGGCTGTGGGCCTCTATCTGGCCATCATCACCATCAAGCCTCTCAATCTCCTGCTCCTCGGCGAGCAGTATGCCGTGTCGATGGGCTTAAATATGCGCCGTAGTCGCTCGCTCATCTTCCTCTCAACAACCCTTCTGGCGGGAGGTGTCACTGCTTTCTGTGGCCCAATAGGTTTTATAGGATTGGCTATGCCCCATGTGGCGCGAGCGTTGATAAGCAATTCCGACCATCGCTACTTGATGCCGGCCGTAGTGCTTGTAGGAGCCGCCACGATGCTTCTCTGCGACGTTGTAGCCAAATGGCTTTTACTCCCCATCAACACTATCACGGCGCTGCTCGGTATCCCTATCGTGATATGGGTAGTGCTCAAATATCGAAGTTAAGATATCGCCTATGATTAGTCTACATCATCTCTCTGTGGGTTATGGCCGACGCTTCTTGATTGAGGATGCCTCGGCTGAGTTTGTTCGCTCGCGGCTCATAGCCCTTCTGGGTAGAAATGGAGCAGGAAAGTCGACTCTCCTCAGAGCCGTGGCGGGGCTGAGCAAACCATTGGGTGGAGAAGTGGTGGTTGACGGCAAAAATATCTTGGCGCTGACCCCTCAGGAGCGTGCACGCTTCCTGGCCTTTGTCAACACCGAGAGGGTGAGAGTGGAGAATCTGCGGTGTCACGACGTGGTGGCTATGGGGCGCGCTCCTTACACCGACTGGATAGGCCGACTATCGGCGGAGGATGAGAGAATAGTGGAGGAGAGCTTGCGGCTGGTGGGGATGGAAAGCTATATTAATCGACCGATGGACCGCATGAGCGATGGCGAATGTCAGCGCGTGATGATAGCTCGTGCATTGGCTCAGGACACCCCCATTATCTTGCTCGATGAGCCCACAAGCTTTCTCGACCTCCCCAACCGTTATGAATTATGTCTTCTTCTGGCTCAGTTGGCTCATCAGCAGCAGAAGACTATCGTGTTCTCCACCCACGAGCTTGATATAGCTCTTGAGTTGGCCGATGACATTGCCTTGATAGATTCTCCCCATCTCTATTATCTCCCTACGCCTAAAATGATAGGGAGCGGCCACATAGATCGCCTATTCACCAGCACCAACGTCACCTTTGACGCTCAGCGCCGTAGAGTAATCCTTTCCTAAACCTTTTTTTAGGAGCCTTTCATAAGCTCGTGGTTCCACTCTCGGCGCTCGGGGTCGTGGAGCCATCCCCATTTGTTGAAATACCGACACATATTGCTGATATGAATCCATAGCATACGCCCCGACTTATAGGAGGCGGCGCGATGAGCGTGGACTATGGTCGTCGTAGGATCGTACATCGTCAAGTAGCGACGATGCAGTCGACGCGTCAAGTCGATATCTTCGGGATACATGAAGAAGCGCTCGTCAAAGAGCCCGGTCTCCTTAAGCGCCTCCACCCTTAGAAACATGAAGCTCCCTTGATGATAAGGGATGTCGTGGGGCTTCGTTGAGTCGAGATGCTTTAGCAGGTAGCGGTCGCGGGAGTGTCGCCCTATCCACGCGGGGAGGAAGCGACGCAGGAGCAGGTCGGCGGGGGTGGGAAGAGCTCGGCAGGTGTATTGCATCTCTCCATCAAGGCCCACGATGCGTGGTTGCAGGGTGCCTATCCGGGGATTGGTATCCATTATGCCGTGGATGGTGGACAGCACCTCGGGCTCAAACACCACGTCGCTATTAAGCACAAGATGATACTTTACACCCTGCTCTATTGACCGTCGCATAGCCACATTGTGGGCTGCCCCATAGCCATCGTTGGGGTGGGGGATATACTCTATATGGCGTGGATAGCTCTTGCAGAAGGCCTCAATAGAAGGGCTGCTGGAATTGTCGACCACGAATATCGTGGCGACAACTCCAGCAGTCAATGATTCAAGACAGAGCCGTAGCTCTTGCAGGTCGGTGTGGTAGGTCACTATAGAGACGTTGACCATCTCTCTCTGCGAGCTACTAATTGGACTTGGTCAACTCGAAGCCCGCACAGATGCCATCGTAGCTTTCCAGCAGCGAGACGACGCTCTGGAGGGTAGAATTGCCCGAAATGCTGCCAGCGGCCTTCAGTATGGTGATGAGCTTCGTGACGTCAAACATGAGTTGCAACTGATTGTTGCTCTTCACCACGTAGGCATCCATTGAGCCAATGTTGAGCTTGCCAGCCAGCTTAAACTTAAACTGGAAGTTGGCCTGCGAGCCATCGGCTTCGTAAGGAGCCAGTGTGCCCTTGAGAGTGGTGCGTCCAGTCATCGTGAATGTGCTATCCTCGGCCACGGTAAGCGTAAGCTTGTCAAAGCCTGCCATCTTGTAGTAGCTCTCGAGCTTTCCTTCGATGGTGCTGCCAGCCACTGCGCCTCCAGCTTTCTGGAGCAGGTTTTCGCTCTGGAACGACACTGCAGGTGCTGAATAATTCCAAGTGCCCACCAAGTCGCTCACCGATAGCTTGTCGGTGGAGAGGAGGCCGCCAAAGAGGCTTGAGAGTGTGGATCCCAAGCCGCTTGAGCTGGACGATGATGTGGTGGAGGTGGAGTCGCGATTGGCGAGACCCTTTACGATGTTGCCCAAGCTAAGCTGGGCCTGGCTGCTGAGACCGACCATGATACATACTGCCAGGACAAGGGTCCGTAGAATAATCTGTTTCACATTCATTTTTATGAGAGGTTTGAGAGTGTACTATTAACGCCCAAGGTAAGATTTCACTTGGGCTAAAACTGCCGGAACAGTAAAGCCAAACTTCTCATCGAGCACCTTGTAGGGAGCCGATGCGCCAAAGTGGTCGAGGCCGAAGATGCGACCTCCAGCTCCTACTACACCACGCAGGGTAGAGGGTAGACCAGCGGTGAGGCCAAATGTTGGCATCTTGGGAGGTATCACACTATGGCGATAATCCTCGTCTTGCTCCTCAAAGAGACCGATGGAGGGCACCGACACTACGCGAGCGGGTATACCCTCTTCGTCGAGTTTGCTTGCCACTTCACACAGTAGCGACACCTCGCTACCATTGCCCACCAGAGTCACCAGCGAGCCGGGAGCCTCCATCACTACGTAGCCTCCGCGCCGTGTGCCTTGGGCCTCATCGTAGCGGCTATCGGTCACTGAGGGGAGGTCGCTGACATCTTGACGCGACAGGATAAGAGCCGTGGGGGTCTTGTCGTTGTTCATCGCCATTTCCCATGCCACGGTGGTCTCGGCAGCGTCAGCCGGACGAAGCACCAGCAGCGAGCGGCGTCCTGAAAGGTTGCGGAGTTCTTCGAGAAGGCGTATTTGTGCCTCCTGCTCTACAGGTTCGTGGGTAGGTCCATCTTCGCCCACACGGAAGGCATCGTGGGTCCAGATGTATTTCACGGGGAGTTCCATCAGTGCCGACATGCGGACGGCAGGCTTCATATAGTCGGAGAACACGAAGAAGGTGCCACAGGCGGCTATCATTGCTCCGTGGAGCACGATGCCGTTCATTATCGATGCCATTGTCAGCTCAGCCACGCCAGCGTGGAGGAAGGCTCCTGAGAAGTCGCCGTTGACAAAGGGGTGGGTATGCTTGAGGAAGGCGTCGGTCTTGTCGCTATTGGCGAGGTCGGCGCTCGACACTATCATATTTCCCACCTTCTGGGCCAGCACTGCCAGCACGTCGGCCGAGGCGGTGCGGGTAGCCACATTGGCTTTGTGGACTATGGCGCTATAGTCAATCTCGGGGAGCTTGCCATCAATATAGTCCTGGAGCTTGGCTGCCAGCTCGGGGTTGGCTTCGGCCCAGGCGCGTTCCTGCTCGTGGCGCTTGGCCACGATGGCGCGCAGCTCCTCGCGGCGCTTGGCGTATAGCTCCTCCACCTCAGGGCGTATCACCCAAGGATTCTCGGGGTCGCCACCAAGATTCTCTATGGTCTTGGCCACATCGGCGCCGCTCTTGCTCAGAGGCTGACCGTGGGTGGAGCATTGGCCCTCAAACGACGAGCCGTCGGCCTTGACACAGCCGCGGCCCATGATGGTGTGGCCAATGATGAGGGTGGGGCGCTTATCTTCGGCGATAGCTGCCTCAAGGGCATGGGCTATGGCCTCGGGATCGGTGCCGTCAACCTCCAATACGTTCCAATGCCAGGCGCGATACTTGGCTGCTATATCTTCGTCGTCGACAGCGTCAACGTTGGTGGAGAGCTGCACCTTGTTGGCGTCGTAAAACATTATGAGATTGCTCAGCCCCAGGTAGCCAGCAATGCGGCCTGCTCCCTGCGATATCTCCTCTTGGATGCCTCCGTCGGAGATGAAAGCGTAGGTCTTGTGGGCCACAGTGTCGCCAAAGCGGGCTTGGAGGAAGCGCTCAGCGAGGGCGCACCCCACAGCCATCGTGTGGCCTTGGCCCAGCGGACCCGATGTGTTTTCCACCCCACGCTCGGGGCAGAGCTCTGGGTGGCCAGGAGTGACGCTACCCCACTGGCGAAACTCCTTGAGCTCGTCGAGGGTGTAGTAGCCACAGAGGGCCAGCACGCTATAGAGCATAGGCGACATGTGGCCTGGGTCGAGGAAGAAACGGTCGCGGGCAATCCAGCGTGGATTGTCGGGGTCGGTGATTAGAAACTGTGAGTAGAGTACGTTGACAAAGTCGGCACCACCCATAGCACCGCCGGGGTGGCCTGATTTGGCCTTTTCTACCATAGAGGCAGCCAAGACACGTATGTTGTCGGCTGCTGAGTTGAGGGTCGCTCTCATATTTCAGTTTTTTATCTTAGATTCTGTGTGCAAAGTTAGGCAAACCAAGCCAAATACCCAAATTCATTTGTTGCATCGTGGGGTAGAATCCGTTGCTTTTGTCAATAAAAAACAAAAGATGACCGCAACTTTACAATCGCGGCCACCTTTTTAATGAAACAATTTTTTAATGAAGCAATTTGAAATCCGCCGGGGAGATTAATCTACGGGGATGTCTTTGTTGACGTTCTTGCTACCTATCAGAGCGTAGAAGAGGATGTAAGCGGCGCAGAAGAGCACTACCCAGTAGCTCGTCATGTAGTTGAGGGTGATGTCGGCTACCCAAGCCTGGATAGCTACCATCACGGCGCAACCAAATACCATGGTCATGAATGCACCCGAAGCGATAGCGGTGTACTTGCCCAGACCTTCTACGGCCATATTGAAGATACCGCCCCACATCACTGATGTGCAGAGACCCACGAGGATAAATGCGAAGATACCTACAGGCACTTCAGCCCAGATCATCGTAAGGTTGGCCCAGTCGATACCGGGAACATTGACTGTGGAACTCAGAGGAGCAAACATACCGAAGGCCACAAGCAGGATGCTGGCCATCGAAGCGATAGTGATCATGGCGCGGGCCGAAACCTTGCCACCAATGATACCGCCTACGAAACGCCCTATGAGCATCATCAGCCAGTAGACAGCCACGATAAGACCTACGATACCGGCATCCATACCCATACCGTAAGCTATCTGCTTGCCTTCAGCGAGAGCTTCCAAGGCCTCAGGGCTACCCTCTACAGGCGCGGTAAGGAACTGGAGGATGTAGGTAGGCACGCCCACCTCGATACCCATGTAAAGGAAGATGGCAAGGATACCCAGCTTGAAGTGGCGGAAGGAGAAGGCGCTATACTTGTCGTTCTTGTCGTTGTGGGCCTCAACCTGCGATTCTGGCTCCTGGATTTTGGTGAAGGCGATGATGATGAAGGCCAGCACGAAGATGCCCAGAGCTATGAAGAGCGCGGGGGTGGCGTCGGAGATATGAGCCTTGGCGGCGTCGCCGATGAGAGCACCCATGATGATGTAGACAGCCACGGCAGCCGAGCTATTGAACACACCACCAATCTGGATCAACTGGTTGCCCGAGTTGCCACCACCACCGAGGATGTTGAGCATAGGGTTGACCACGGTGTTGAGCATACACATGCAGAAGCCCGAGATGAAGGCGCCGATGAGGTAAACGCCGAAGCTCGAAATCGACTCCCAGCCGCTCATCCACTGAACGAGAATGCCCACGATGCCCACGGCAAGAGCAATGAGGGCTGTGGTCTTGTAGCCAAATTTCTTAATAAGCATACCAGCCGGGATACCCATCACGAGGTATGCGATAAAGTTACCATAGTTGCCCACCTGTGCCAAGACGTTGGAGGCTCCGAATTGATTTTTAACAATGATGGCCATTGGCGAACACAAATTGGTGACGAAGGCAATCATTGCGAATAGAGCTATCATTATGATGATAGCTGCCCATTGCTTTTTCTGTTGTGACATCGTGTTATAATTGATTTATTGGTTTAGATTTGCTTCAGCATGGATAATGCACAAAGTTAAGAGTTTTTCTTGTACCGACAATCACATTTGAAGTGAAATTTTTTTAACGTTCGCCAAAAATGTCGGTTCCTATCCTTACCATGTTGGCTCCCTCGGCTATTGCAAGGGGATAATCGTGGCTCATGCCCATGCTCAGAGTGTCAAAAGCAGCGGAGTTGGCATAGACGCTTTGGCGTAGCTGATGGTACACTTGGGCTATCCTACGGAAGTCGGAGCGTATGCGCTCCTCGTCGTCGACGTTGGAGGCCATCCCCATCACGCCCGCCACCTCCACGTGGGGATAACGCTCAGCTATCTGTGGCGCCAAGGCCAGTAGTTCCTCGGGGAGGAAGCCTGTCTTGGTCTCCTCAAGCGCCACATGCACTTGTAGCAGTATGCGCAGGGGCTTCAGCCCTTGGCGCTCCACCTCGCGGTCGATGGCTGCCAGCAGCCGCTCGCTATCCACGCTCTGGATCATCTCCACGAGAGGCACCACTTGGCGCACCTTGTTGGTCTGCAGATGGCCTATGAAGTGCCAGCGTGTGTCGTCGGGCATCTGAGGGACCTTCTCGGCCAGCTCTTGAGCGCGGCTCTCGCCAAATATGCGCTGTCCTGCGGCGTAAGCGTCGCGTATATCCTCTATGGGATGAAATTTCGACACTGCCGTGAGGCTGACGCCTTCGGGCAGTGTCGAGAGTATGTGCTGGAGTCGGTTACTTATTGCTGTCATTGCTGTTGTTGCCTACAGGTCCTGAGAGATTGGCTTTGAAGACATCCATCAGGGGAGTCTCTTGGATACTGACTATATCATAGTCCGCCATGGTACCTTTCATGCCTTCGAGGAAGTTGTCGTAGGCTCCCTTGAAGTCGCTGCCTGCCACCAATATCTGGCTTACAGAGCGCTTCTCCACGGCCGTCTTTTCATCGATGGTGATGAAGGCTGGCTTCACGAGATACCATTTGTCGGCCGAGTCGTCCCAGAAGATTTCGGATATCTTGGTCTTTTTGACGGCCGCTACTGAGAATTCGCCCGAGATGAAGGGGGTAAGTTCTTGGATAATACGAGCCTCGGCTTCGGTGAAGCTCAAGGCGTCGACCATATAGGGCTCAGTTACTTTCTTTACGAGCCCATTTTCCATCATTTTGTCAAAGCGTACTTTGCATTCAAACCACATAGTATATTATATTGAAGATATTTAATCGCTGAATCGCTGAATCGCGTAATCGTTAGAGGGTGACTTGCATTATGGAGTCGTCTTTGAAGCTCCAGATGTAGCCGCGGACGTTGCGACAGCCCATGTCGGTCAGGGCTCTCATGTATTCTCTCACCTGCAGAGGGTATCTCACCATGTCGATAGGACCAAACTTATAGTCGATCACGTCAACATACCCGTCGGCGGTCCACACCACACGGTCGGGGCGCAACGGCCGTCCATCAAAGTTGGTCAAGGGGCGCTCGCGCAGCAGTCGCTTCACGTCGGGGGCAAACCATCGCGCCACGTCGGGGCGTGTCAATTGAGCCTTAAGCCACGCCTTGAGAGCGCTGGTGTCGGCCTCGCTGTTGTGCCATGTGCGTTCTACGATCTTAAAAGCTCGGTCTACGTCAACAATCGTAGCTATATGGCTCATCACCTCGTGGAGCATAAGCCCACGGTCTTGGGGTCGGCTCAGATTGTAGCCATCCACGTCGGTGATAGTGGTGCCATCCCAGATGTCGCTGCGTATCATTGGCTGATAGCTGTCAATGCCCTCTGAGCAGGAAGGCTCCAAGGCCGTGCGAGGCTTCTTTTCTTCCTTCATGGGGCGGGTAGGGGCGCCGAGCTCTAAGGGCGAGTCGGGGCCGAGGTCGTGGCCAAAAGCTTGCTTGACGGCTTCAGAAATCATCGTAGGGTAGCTTTCTTTCTTATTGGCCGTATAAATCTGTATAGAAAGCTCGTTGATGGCGCGAGTGAAACCCACGTAAAGCTTGTTGAGCCCATCAATGATGGTGGCGTCCTGTTCCTCCAGGTATTGCTTCTCAAAGGGGGTGTCCACCATCCATTTCTCCAACTTCAAGGGTAGGAAGGGAGGAGTTATAGCTGGGTCTATACCATCCAAAGGTGCCATCTTAAACCACTTGAGCGTTTTGTAAAGATTGTCGGTGGGCCCTCCCTTGATGATAGGGAGATGGACGCAGGGAAACTCCAATCCTTTCGACTTATGGATGGTCATGATGCTGATGGCTTGTTCGTCGTTGGGAGAGCTTACCTTTAGATTGTCTTTGTTTACATCCCACCAGGTTAAGAAGCTGTAAAGGTCGTTGGGGCCACGGGAGGTGTAGTCGACTATCACATCCATGAAGGCCGAGAGGAAGGCGCAATTGCTCTGGCGCTGTTCCTTGGAGATAAAGAGGTGGATGATATGCTCTATGAGCGAAGAGAGGCCCAGCACTCCGCCTTTGGCTACGTCGTCGGTGGTAAACACTTGGCATGAGGAGTCGATAGCGCGGCGCAGAGCTTCTTGGGGCTGCTCCCCTTGATTGAGGAGGTATTCATAGCGGTTGAGCATCTCCATCGTCTGTCGGCGGCTCTTGCGTTGGCGCCGACGATGGGTAGGCGCTTCGTCGGGGGTTGAATCTTCTGGATCTTCTGGCTCTGAGACTGGGAAAGCCATTGAGCGGAGCACACTAAGAATGAGTTTCACAGCCGGCGAACTCTCCAAGACCATCATCTCTTCGCTTACGATATTAAAAGGAGGGAAGGTGGGGTCGTTGGCTCTTGCTTGCAGCAGATAGTTCATACATGTTTGTCCGTCAGCCTTGGTCGAGGTCAAGATAGCGATGTCGCATGGGCGATATCCGCTTTCCAGCTGGCGGCGTATATCCTCCACCATCCCATCCAGGGAGCTGCCATCGTCATCTTTGGCTGCGATATTACATGCGCGTATCTTCACAATGCCCGGCTTGCGCTGCCCTTTGGGCGACACTTGCTGCTTCACGTTGGCGTAGATGTCGCTGGCGTCGGTGAGGTCTTGGGCTGATATGATGGCTTCGAAGAGACGGTTGTTGAAGTCGACTACCGTGGCGCTGCTTCGCCAGTTGGTGTTGCTCGAAGGCTCTTGTCCATGTACCTTCACTCGCCCTTGATATTGTTCTTCCACCTGGTGTTGCAGCAGTGAGTAGTCGCTGTTGCGAAAGCGATAGATACACTGCTTTTCGTCGCCAATGATGAGGTTGTCTTGCTCGGTGGCCAGGCTCTCGTTGACGAGGGGGCGGAGGTTAGCCCATTGAAGCACCGAAGTGTCTTGAAATTCGTCGATGAGGAAGTGGCGATACCAGTTGCCCATTCTCTCGTAGATAAATGGTGCGTCGTCATCGCCGATGATGCGTTGGAGGATGCTGTTGGTGGAGCTAAGCATCAGGAAGTTGCGGTCTTGACACAACACGTTGGCCTCTTCGTAGATGCGCCCCACTATTCCCAATTGGAAAATCTGCCTCTTTATATTGTATGCTATAGACCATTCCTTATAGTTGGAGGAGGCTATTTCAATTGCATACAAAATAGCATTTGATAAATCTAAAGGGACCTGTATCTTTTTTAAAGACTCCTTTTTGAAAGCATTGTTAGGGTCGTTTAAGATTGATTCAAACGTTTTTGCCGCGGGGTTCCACTTAGATAAACCAGTCTCTGCTAATTTTTTAAGGAGAGTTTTTGGATTTTTTGATAGAGTAGGCGCAGGGTCGTAAACATTTGCAAGGTCTAAAGCTCGTTTTGCAGCTTCTTTTATTTTTATGTTTATATTTAGTTTGGCCCTGAGCTGCTCGTTGAAGGCTATAATGCGCTCGGGGTCGCTCAGATATTCGGTAATTTCTTTGCGATGGACGGCCAATTGCTCATTGTTGAGGGCATCAATCGCCTTAATAAATGTGTTAAACGTGTTGGAGCTGCGATTGAAGAGTGAGTAGCTTCTCCCATTATCGGCCTGCTCCACCAGATAGTCGGTAATCCATTGGAGAGCCAACTTTCCGGGCTTGTCAAGATGGCGATTGTTGAAGCTTGTGAAGAGTTGGTGGGTGGCCTCCTGAAGTATTTCTTTGTCGTCAAGCACCACGTTGAAGTCGCCAGTCAGCTCGGCTTCGCGAGCAAACGTCTTGAGCACCTTCTGAAAGAAGCTGTCGATGGTGCTTATGTGAAAGAAGTTGAAGTCGTAGAGCAGGGAGCGCAAGGCGCTGAGCGAGGCCTCTTGCAGGGCTTCGGAGGTGCATTCCAGCTCCTTCATCAGCCGCTCCTGATATGGGCTTGGAGAGGTCCACCCTGGCTCGGCCTTGGCCAGCACTGCCAGCTCGTGGAGTATGCGCCGCTTCATCTCCTCGGTGGCCTTATTAGTAAAGGTGATGGCGAGGATTGAGCGATGGGGTTGTGAGGGATGTGTATTGAGGCGGCGGCGGAGGGTCTCAGGGTCGGTGATGCCCAGCAGCAGACGCAGGTATTCGTAAGTCAAGGTGAAGGTCTTGCCCGAGCCTGCCGAGGCCTTATAGATGTTGAGCATTAGGGATGGTATCGAGGTCTAAGGTGAGGGAGTCTTCAGGGGTGTCGAGAGTGTAGATGGTGTCGCCGGCGGCGATGCTGTCGGTGAGAGCGCGTCGGGAGCCGTTGACGATACGCGTGAGCATCAAGGCATAGCGTGTCAGTTCGGGAGCCACGCCGCTATAATAGGCCGTGGCCGAATCCTCGTCGGCAGCATAAGCGCGGCGGTAGCAGTCGGTGGCGCTGGCCACGTAGTCGGCGGGGTCGGTGTTGTCGGCAAGCTGCATATACACCATCGACAGACGTCCCAACTGGCGAGGCGTAAGGTCGGTAAGGTTGCGGTCGCCCACGATGTGGTTGGCGATGCTGCTTGCCGAGCGCATGTCGCCCTGAGCTATGGCCATTTCGGCTTGCTGCAGGTCTTCCTCCACAGCGTCGGAGGAGCCCCAGCAACTGGCCAGGCTGAGCGCTACTACTACAACAGCGCTGAGCATCACCCCTATAGCGATCCTCTTCGATTTTCCATTGTGTCGTTCAATTGTTTTCATACCGACAAATTTACACAACTTCTCCCATACGACAAAATAAAATTGAGGGATAAAGCAAGAGGTGCGATGTATAAAAAATGCTCTAAGTTTACCCCCCTAACAAAAAAACGGCGCCAAAGGCGCCGTTATTTGGAGTGGGATGGTACAAACTTGTATCTAAGCGCGTTGAGGATTACTGGCGCTTTGTGCGGTTACCGTAGCCATACTGAGCAGCGTCGCCGAGCTCTTCCTGGATGCGGAGCAGCTGGTTGTACTTGGCCATACGGTCGGAGCGGCTTGCAGAGCCAGTCTTGATCTGGCCGGCGTTGGTAGCCACAGCGATGTCGGCGATAGTAGCGTCCTCAGTCTCGCCCGAACGGTGGGAGATGACGGCGGTGTAGCCATTGCGCTGAGCGAGCTCAACGGCGCGGAGGGTCTCGGTCAGCGAGCCAATCTGGTTAACCTTCACGAGGATCGAGTTGCCACAGCCCAGGTTGATACCCTTCTGGAGATACTTCACGTTGGTGACGAAGAGGTCGTCGCCCACGAGCTGGCAGCGGTCGCCGATAAGGTCGGTGAGGATCTTCCAGCCTTCCCAGTCGTTCTGGTCCATACCATCCTCGATGGAGTCGATAGGATACTCGTCGACGAGCTTCTTGAGATACTCGGCCTGCTGGAGCGAGGTGTACTTCGGACCATTCTCCTGCTTCCAAGTGTAGTCGTAGAGACCATCCTTGTAGAACTCGGAGCTTGCGCAGTCGAGACCGATGGTGACATCCTTGCCAGGCACGTAGCCAGCAAGCTCGATTGCCTTCATGATTACATTGAGAGCGTCCTCAGTGCCTTCGAGTTTGGGAGCGAAACCACCCTCATCGCCAACAGCGGTGGAGAGGCCACGGTCGTGGAGCACCTTCTTGAGGTTGTGGAACACCTCAGTACCCATGCGGATGCCTTCCTTGAAGCAGCAAGCGCCGATAGGACGGATCATGAATTCCTGGAATGCAATAGGAGCGTCGCTGTGAGCGCCACCGTTGATGATGTTCATCATGGGCACGGGGAGCACGTAGCTGTTGCAGCCACCGATGTATTTGTAAAGGGGCAGATCAAGATAGTCGGCAGCAGCCTTGGCAACGGCCAGCGATACACCGAGGATGGCGTTAGCGCCGAGGTTGCTCTTGGTGTCGGTGCCATCGAGAGCCAGCATAGCCTCGTCAATCTTGATTTGGTCGAGAGCGTTCATGCCGCGGAGAGCGTCGGCGATAGGACCATTTACGTTGGCCACAGCCTTGGTGACACCCTTTCCCATATAGCGGCTCTTGTCGCCGTCGCGGAGCTCGAGGGCTTCGTTCTCGCCGGTAGATGCGCCCGAGGGAACAGATGCACGGCCACGTGCGCCCGATTCAAGGATTACGTCTACTTCTACAGTGGGGTTGCCGCGTGAATCGAGCACCTCACGACCAATGATCTTTTCAATTTTCATAGCGAATTGGTTGGTTATTGAGTTAAAAAATGAGTGTTTGTGCTAACACCGCAAAGTTAGCTACTTTTCCTATCATAAACAACAATCGGCAATGAAAAAATTTTTGCCATTTTATCATCCTTAACTCCCATAAAAAAGCGATTCGCACTGGGGTGTCTACCGACATGCCGTGCGAATCTACAGTTTTATTGGTCTCTTAATTACTATTATGCAATATCTTTTTTCTGATTGGGATAGGTATAGATTCCTATATCTTTTATTACCTAAGCGAGGTTAGGTTAATGGTTTCATTAACTTACGCCCACAAAATTACTATACGAATATCACAGCTTAATGACAATCGTGTTACAATGCGGTGTCAAGTTAAGATATTAAGTAGTTTTAACACTCTTTCCCTCCTTTTTCCTCCCATTTCTCCAGTGTGAAGAGGAAGTGAAGGCCTCCGGTGGAGCGGTTTTGGACGGCCACGGTGCCTCCCATTGCTTCGATAGAGCTCTTGACGATAGAGAGGCCGAGGCCTGTGCCTCCGGCCTTGCGTGAGCGTCCGGCGTCGATGCGGTAGAAGCGCTCAAAGAGGTGGCTCAGGTGCTCCTCTGGCACCCCTATGCCATTGTCGTAGAAAGAGAAGGTGTAATAATGATCGCTCTGGATTACGAGGTTGAGGCCTATCAGCGTGCCTCGCGAGTGGGCCACGGCGTTCTTGATGAGGTTGGTCACCACGCCTGTCAGTAGGTTGTTGTTGGCCTTCACTTTGCAAGTGAGGGGGATTGAAAACTCAAACGTCATGTCGCCGAGCATACCCGCCTCCTTCATCTCGTCGGCGATGGTAAATACGAGGTCGTGGAAGTTGAGTTCGGTGAGCGGGATGTTGTTGACGCTGTCCTCCAGCCGGGTGATGGCCGAGACGTCGCTCAGCAGTGAGCACAGGCGCTCGGTGCTCTCCTGCGCCTTTGAGAGGAAGCGTTGACGTAGTTCGTCGGGCATGTCGGGGGTGGAGACCACGCTGTCGAGATAGCCCTTTATCATGGCCACGGGCGTCTTCAGCTCGTGGTTGATGTTGTTGGTGAGTTGGCGCTTGATGCGTGCCTGTTCCTCGATGGCGTGGAGAGCCACCTTGTGTTCGCGGTCGCTCTGCTCCACGGCGCGATTCTTGTCGCGGTAGAGCTTCACTATCTCCCGCGATATGTCGCCCAGCTCGTCGTGGGGGAATTTATGCTCGTCGAGCTCCTCCACTCGCGAAGGGTCGTTGGCCGAGTTGGCAAAGTCGCGCAGCAGGGTGACGTTGCGCGACAGGAAGCTGGTGGAATAATACGCTATGGCTGTCACCACGATGGCCAGCACTATCACTATCACCCAGAAGTCGGGCTCGGCCTTGAGGGCGTCGGCCAGAGTGACGGTGTAGGGCATGGCGGTGTGGACATAGATCTCCCCGTCGTTGCTCTTGCGAGCCATGAAGTAGGCCATCTGGCCTCCTTTGGCACGGTTGTCGTTGCCCATGCCGTGGCGCTCGGCCTCGAGAAACTCGGCTGTGTGGCCGGCCTCCGAGAAGTCTTGGAGGATAGGCTGGCCTATCGAGTAGACGAGCTTGCCATCCTTGTCGTAGACGCTCACCATCACCTCCTCAAACATGGAGTTGTCAAAGTATTGCGCCACAAAGTTCATAAACGGCGTCAGGTCGATGTCGTTTTCGTAAGCGTCGATGATGCGGCTATTGATGATTGAGAGCTGCTTGCTGATGTTTTCGGCACGATAGTTCACTTCGCGCTTGTACTGATAAGCAAAGAGCACGAAGATGATGAGCCACATCATACCCACCAGGGGGATGAAGAGTCGCCACCGATAACTAAGGCGTCTCTTTAAAGCCATATCCGAAGCCCAGACGTGTCACGATGTTGTTGCCATATTCGCCTATCTTCTTGCGCAGGCGGGCTATGTTGGTGTCGATGGTGCGATGGGTGACGATGACGTCGCCACTCCACACATTCTTTATGATTTCTTCGCGCGAGTAGATTCGGTTGCGATGGGTGAGAAGAAAGAGCAGGATGTCAAACTCGGTCTTCGTCAGGTTGATTTCTTCGCCGTCGAGGTAGCAGAGCTTCTCGTTGCGGTCGATGCGCAGGTTGTGAAAGGTGATGTCGGGCTCGTAAAGGCTCTTCGACACGTTGTAGGCCCATTGGCGCGAGGCCTGGCTGCGACGCAAGACGGCCCTCACGCGAGCCAACACTTCGCTGATGACAAACGGCTTGGTGATATAGTCGTCGGCGCCGATGTTGAGACCCATTACGGTGTCGTCCTCGCCATTGAGCGCCGAGCAAAAGATGATGGGGATTTCCTCCGTGGCGGCGTCGCACCTCACACGTTTCGCAAAGTCGAAACCGCTCAGCCGCTCCATCATAATGTCCACTATCATAAGAGAATAGCTCGATAGGTCGAGAGTCAACGCCTCCTCGGCGCTATACACGCAGTCGACTTCATAGCCTTCCTTCTCAAGGTTAAATTTGAGGATCTCGCACAATGCTTCCTCATCGTCAATTACCAGTATTCTGATTCTCATTGGTATGGGGGAGTGATAGATGGTATATTATTTCGAGTGTAAAGTTACTAATTGTAGACATTATCCGAGTATTAAAGAATGTTAAATCGTATATGCCTCCCGAACACTCCTACCCCAAGCGTGTTCTAAGTGTATAATTACTATATTTGCACTGTGTTTTTTCATGGTATTAGATTTAAGGTTAAAGAACTTCGGGTTGTCGAGATGACAGCCCGCTTTTCTTTTATATAGGCTCATTTCTGGCGGACGATGAGGATAGCCTCGGGTTCCTGAGAGAGATATTTCAGTATGTCGCGACCCTTCTTGGTGACTGCGCAGTTGAGAGCCCATCCTTTGTCGGCGCTGCCTTTCACCTCCACTTCGCCCAGCGCTTTGGGCTTGTTGGAGCCAGGCTTGAGGGTTAGTAGCTGTAGAGTGATGCCCGGCGAAACGGCAAATTTCTTTCCAAAGGATAGCTTGACGCTCGTGGCGGCGTTTTTCTCCTCGGCGGTGACCACGGCTCTGGCCGAGAGGGGGAAGAGGTCGTTGAGATAGCGTATCATCTCCACTTCCATCAGCAGCTTGATGAAGTTGACTGCCTGCTGCTCGGTGGTGACGGTGCCTTGGTCGTCGTTGTTGAGCGAGAAGGTGTGGCTCGTCACCTCGCCTGTCTGTAGGTTGGTAATCTCCAGCAGGAGCTTCATGCTGGCCTTGTACTCCATCGTCTCCATACGGGTCACTATCTGTGGACCCATGTTTTGCTTGTCGTTGTCGGTGACTATCGATTGGCCATTGACGTGCATGTTGCTCACCACGCCGCTTATCCTCAACTGGGGATGGAGCGTTGTGTCCTGGGCTGCATCACGTAGGCGCCACACGAATCCCAGTCCTTCGAGGGCAGCCTTGTTGATGGCTTCCATCTCTTGAGTGCGGGGGTTGACATAGGCGCGCCCCGAGCCGTCGATAAGGATGTCGGTGCCCACCATAAACTTGTCGGTGAGCTGCCCGGGCTGAAACACGAAAGGCTCCCATTGGTAAATGTAGATGGGGTTTTCCTGGGCGCTAAGCGCAGGGGTGAGAGCCATGAGTAGAAGAAAGGAGAGGGTCAGGGAACGTAGTGTCATAACGTGGTGGGGGAGGGGATAAGGTAGATAAGGACAAATGAATAAAAACGTTGGTAGACGTGAGGCAAAGGTAGGAAAACTTTTGCTACTGAGCAAACATTTGAAGCCCCTCCCACTACATTTTTTGCCCTATCACCTAAATTATATTAGGCAGTTTCATAAATTATATGTAATTTTGCCATTCATAACCCAAAAAATTTTCATCCAACAACAAACGACAGATTAGCGCCATGAAAGCAACCGCTATGACCCTCGGCCTCTCTCTACTGGCCGCCACTGCTTGGGCATCAACGACGCTCAACGTGAAAAATCCTCAAATACCTATCCTCATTGACCGTGAGGACAACATCCTGCTGGAGATGCGCGTCGATGCCGACAAGGGCGACCGTCTCAACGACGTAACCCTCACCTTCTCCGACGCCACCCCCATGGAGGCCATTGAGAGTGTCACCCTCTATTATAGCGGCGTTGAGGCTCCCGCTCGAAAGGGTAAAGCCTTTGCCCCTGTTAGCTACATCTCGCGCAGCACCCCAGGCCAGACTCGCGCTGCCAATCCCTCCTACTCAGTGAAGCAGAGTTCAGTAGACAAGCCCGGCAAGAGCGTCACCCTCGCCTCCGACCAGGAGATGCTCCCTGGCCCCAACTACTACTGGGTGAGCATCAAGATGAAGCCCGAGGCTTCGCTCTTGACTAAGGTCGACGTCGACTTGCCGCAGGCCACCCTCAACGGTCAGCCCGCAGAGATAGCATGGGATAGCCCTTCGGCAACGCGCCGTGTGGGTATCGGTGTGCGCCACGCCGGCGATGATGGCTCGGCTTCCTATCGCATCCCAGGCCTCGTCACCAGCAACGACGGTTCGCTTCTCGGTGTCTACGACATACGCTGGAACAACAGCGCCGACCTTCAGGAACACGTGGATATAGGCGTCAGCCGCTCCACCGACAAGGGCCAGACGTGGGATCCCATGCGCGTGGCCATGACGTTTGGCGAATATGGCGGTCTGCCTGCCGGTCAGAACGGTTGTGGCGACCCCTCGATCCTCGTCGACGAGACCAATGGCAACATCTGGATTGTGGCTGCCTGGACCCACGGTATGGGCAACGGTCGCGCGTGGTTCAACTCCATGCCCGGCATGACCGAGGAGACCACCGCACAGCTTATGATGGTCAAGAGCGAGGACGATGGTAAGACCTGGAGCGAGCCCATCAACGTCACCGAGCAGGTGAAGGACCCCTCGTGGTACTTCCTCCTCCAAGGCCCTGGCCGCGGTATCACCATGAAGGATGGCACCCTCGTGTTCCCCACTCAGTATATCGACTCGCTGCGCATCCCCAATGCCGGCATCATGTATAGCAAGGACCATGGCTTGACATGGCACATGCACAACGCTGCCCGCAGCAACACCACAGAGGCTCAGGTGGCCGAGGTGGAGCCCGGTGTGTTGATGCTCAACATGCGCGACAACCGTGGTGGCAGCCGCGCCGTCTACACCACCACCGACCTTGGCCAGACGTGGAAGGAGCATATCTCCAGCCGCACGTCGCTGCGCGAGCCAGTCTGCATGGCCTCCCTTATCCATGTCGACGCTAAGGACAACGTGACCGGCAAGGACCTCCTTATCTTCTCCAACCCCGACACCACCAAGGACCGCAACCATATCACCATCAAGGTGAGCACCGACGGCGGCGTCACTTGGCCCCTAAGCCAGCAAGTGATGATCGACGAGGAAGATGGCTGGGGCTACTCATGCCTCTCGATGATCGACGAGGAGACCGTGGGTATCTTCTACGAGTCGAGCCAAGCCCACATGCTTTTCCAAGCCGTAAAGCTCACCGACCTTGTAAAATAAGCGTTGTCTAACCCTCTCTACCAATCCTGCCAAATCCTGCCAAAAATCCTCTGACAAATGAATACAATAGGACATATCTATCGCCTGACGAGTTTCGGCGAATCGCATGGCCCGGCCATAGGGGGCGTCATTGACGGCATCCCCGCCGGAGTGGAAATCAACCTTGACGAGGTGCAGCGCCAGCTCGACCGCCGGCGCCCCGGACAATCGTCAATCGTGACGGCCCGCGATGAGAAAGACCGTCTGAAGGTGCTCTCGGGCCTCTTCGAGGGCCGCACCCTCGGCACTCCTATTGGATTCATGGTGGAGAACACCGACCATCACTCGGCCGACTACGAGAATGTGCGCCACACCTTTCGCCCCTCCCACGCTGACTTCACCTTTACCCGCAAGTATGGGCTGAGAGATCATCGGGGAGGGGGGCGCTCGTCGGCCCGCGAGACCATCTCGAGGGTGGTGGCTGGCGCATTTGCCCGTCAGGTGCTGCAGACCGTAGGGATTGAGATTTATGCCTATACCTCCCAGGTGGGCGACATCGCCTTAGAGCCCAACTATCTCCACTACGACCTCGCCTCGATCGACTCCAACGACGTGCGTTGCCCCGACCCGGCCATCGCCAAGCGTATGCGCGAGAAGATAGAGCGCGTCAAGGCGGCCGGCGACACCATCGGCGGCGTCGTCACGGGACTGATACGCGGATGCCCCGTGGGCCTCGGCGACCCAGCCTTTGGCAAGCTCCATGCCCTACTGGCTGGCGCCATGATGAGCATCAATGCCGCCAAGGGTTTTGACTATGGCATGGGTTTCGCGGAGTGTGGTCGTCTGGGCTCCGAGATGATCGACCGTTTTAGGGTCAACGAAGAAGGGGAGATACACACCCTCACCAATCATTCTGGTGGCATTCAGGGTGGCATATCCAATGGCGAAGACATCTACTTCCGCGTGGCCTTTAAGCCTGTGGCCACGTTGCTTCGCGAGGTGGAGACCATCAACGATGCCAGTCAGCCAGTGACCCTCAAGGCGCGAGGTCGCCACGACCCATGCGTCTTGCCGCGAGCAGTGCCAGTGGTGGAGGCCATGGCTGCCATGGTGGTTCTCGATGCCTATCTCGCCAACAAGACCTGCCGAATGTAGCTATTCCGCATGGCCACTTTTGCCTCTTGACTTTTGCCTTTTGACTTTTGCCTCTTGACTTTTGCCTTTT
>JAJBVL010000074.1 GCA_020859845.1 Bacteroidales bacterium | reverse complement strand
AGGGCCGACGCTTAAAGAGCAGCGGAGGGCCGCTGCACTGCGAAAGCTGCCGCAGTGGAAGTCGGGGGAAATAGTAATGTGTGGGGGGGAATGTTGCTGCGAGCACGCGAGGGCGCCGTGCTCTACTATGGGAGGGCGCCGTGCTCTACTATGAGAGGCTGGCGTGATCTACTAGGAGGGGGGATGCGATGCTCTAAAAATGGGGATGGCTGGGGAGGGGTTAGGTTAAGTCGTGGATATTTTGTAACTTTGCAGACCAAAAGCAAGTAGAACAATCGAAGAAACTAATTTTTAGAGATGATAGCAGTAAACAATCTTGGCATACAGTTTGGAAAACGCGTGCTTTTCCAGGATGTCAATCTTAAGTTCACCCCTGGCAATTGCTATGGTATCATAGGCGCCAACGGGGCAGGGAAGTCTACGCTGATGCGTATACTCAGCGACCAGCTCTCGCCCACGCATGGCACCGTCACCCAAGGCCCTGGTGAGCGTATGAGCGTGCTGGAACAGGACCACTTCAAGTTTGACGAGTTTACGGTGATGGACACCGTGCTTCAGGGCCACACCGTGCTGTGGGACATCATGAAGGAGAAAGAGGCTCTCTACGCCAAGGAAGACTTCTCCGACGCCGACGGCATCCGCGCCTCGGAATTGGAGGAGAAGTTTGCCGAGATGGAGGGCTGGAACGCCGAGAGCGATGCTGCCGCCCTCCTGAGCGGTCTGGGCATCAAGGAAGACCGCCACTATATGCTCATGAAGGATATGAGCGCCAACGAGAAGGTGCGTGTATTGCTTGCCAAGGCTCTCTTTGGCAACCCCGACAACCTGCTTCTCGACGAGCCTACCAACGACCTCGACCTTGAGACCGTGGCTTGGCTTGAAAACTATCTCTCCAACTTTGGCAACACCGTCCTGGTGGTGAGCCACGACCGCCACTTCCTCGACGCCGTATCGACCCACACGCTGGATATCGACTACAACAAGGTGTCGCTCTTTGCTGGCAACTATAGCTACTGGTATCAGTCGAGCCAGTTGGCCCTGCGTCAGCAGCAGCAGCAAAACAAGAAGGCCGAGGAGAAGCGCAAGGAGCTCATGGAGTTTATACAGCGATTCAGTGCCAATGTGGCCAAGAGCAAGCAGACCACCTCGCGCAAGAAGATGCTCGAAAAACTCAACATCGAGGAGATCCAACCCTCGTCGCGCCGCTACCCCGGCATCATCTTCACACCCCAGCGCGAGCCCGGCAACAAGATTCTCGAGGTGCATGGCCTGACGGCGAGCGTAGATGGCGAAGTGCTCTTCAAGGATGTCAACTTCCAGGTGGAGAAGGGCGACAAGATAGCATTCCTGAGCCACGACCCACGCGCCATGACTGCCCTCTTTGAAATCATCACCGGCCACCGCAAACCCGATGCCGGCAGCTACGACTGGGGTCAAACCATCACCTCGGCCTACCTGCCGCTCGACAACTCGGTCTTTTTCAACACCGACCTAAACCTCGTTGACTGGCTATGCCAGTTTAGCAACGACTCCAGCGAAATCTATCTCAAGGGTTTTCTGGGCAAGATGCTTTTCTCGGGCGAAGAAGTGCTAAAGAAGGCATCGGTGCTCTCCGGCGGCGAGAAGATGCGCTGCATGATAGCCCGCATGATGCTTACCGACGCCAATACCCTCGTGCTCGACTCGCCCACCAACCACCTCGACCTCGAGTCGATACAGGCCTTCAACAACACCCTGCAAGGCTTCAAAGGCAACATCCTGCTCTCGAGCCACGACCACGAGTTTATCGAGACGGTCTGCAACCGCATCATAGAACTTACCCCCAACGGCATCATCGACAAGATGATGGACTATGACGACTACATCACCGATGAGCGCGTCATAGCCGCCCGCGAGCGCCTCTACAACCAAAGCAAAAGCTGAGCCGCAAAGCGGCGTGACCTATATTAACCCTGGGTGACCGCAGGGAACCCAGGGCATAAAAAAAACGGATTCGCTGCATCACGCAGAGGATCCGTCTGGTCGTTTAATGGGGATGAAATTTTGAGGTTCCTAGCAGAATCGAACTGCTGTAAACGGTTTTGCAGACCGGCGCCTAACCACTCGGCCAAGGAACCATTTGGTGGTGTTTTGCAATGCAAAGTTAAGCATAATATTTGAGATGGGCAAGCGAGAAGGCCAAAATTTTCTCAAATACCGAAATTTTTCCTACCTTTGCCCATGTCTTACACTCCTTGTCTAATAATTTATTGGCTAAACTATGCATCGTCTTATCGCCATATTATCTATAGCCCTACTCCTGGCCTCTGCCACAGTGCAGGCCGAGGAGAAAGAATTTGTGTTTCCCGTGATTCCCGCTACCCTCACCACGCCCGAGGCTCGCGCCTCCTACCTCGTGGAGCATTTCTGGGACAATGTCGACTTCTCGCAGATCGACCCCGACGCCGACGGCCCCTTTGTAGAGCAGGCATGGGTCAACTTCCTGTCGGTGATGGATATTGCCAGCGAAGCCTCGCAAGAAGAGGCCTTCGATGTGGTGCTGGCTAAGACCACGCCCTATCCATCCTCCATGGCCCTCATCGACGAGCTTGCTGAGACCTATCTCTTCAGCTACGACTCGCCGATGCGCAACGACCTCCTTTATATCATGTGGGCCGACGCTGTGGACGACTGCCAGGGAGCAGGGGAGGCCATGAAGGCTCGCGCTGAGTATAATCGCGCCGTAGCCTCGTCGTGTTGGCCGGGCTCCAAGGCTCCCGACTTTGTATACGTCGATGCGCAGGGCGTGCGCCATCGTCTGTCGAGCCTTCAGGGCAAGCCTGTGCTGCTGATGTTTTACGACCCCGACTGCGACGACTGCCAGGAGGCCATGAAGCAGCTGGCCAGCGGCGACGTCAAGGAACGCATCGCCTCAGGGGCGCTGACTATGCTCGCTATCGACATCGAAGGGGAGGGGCGCCAGATAGAGCCGCGTATCGAAGGGGCAATCTACGCCACTTTGGCCGACGACCGCACCATCGAAGAGCTCTATCCTCTGCGAGGCTACCCCACGCTCTACCTCCTGACCCAGGACCTCCTTATCGAGGGCAAAGAAATTTTGCCTGAGGATGTGCGCTGATAGTCAGATGGTTAGATATAAAAGGCGGATTATTATCAAAAAAAGTTGCCGAAAAGTTTTGTCAGGTCAAAAATAGTAGCTACCTTTGCATCGCAAACGCGAAAAGCGAGCACCAACGCGAAAATAGCTCAGTTGGTAGAGCACGACCTTGCCAAGGTCGGGG
>JAJBVL010000045.1 GCA_020859845.1 Bacteroidales bacterium | reverse complement strand
ACATAGAGAATTTAAAATTGGACGATAGTGCCGTGCTGTACATTAATAACTGCCTAACGAACTTGCTGACAGATCATGCAAAACGTTATGCCAACAGTAGTGTACACCAAAATGCTTTTAGAAATCTTCTATTAGTAATTTCAGTAATCCAGGGAAGCATAGACGCAGATTTGATATTTAGAAACATTTGTGACTACTGGGATATTTTCGCATATGACGCATGTAAGGTGCTAGAAAAATGCTTGAATAAGCATAAGATAAAAGCAGAGATGGCCCAAACCTTGATGGGCAAAATCCTATACTCACCATATCGTATCGGTCGTGAACATGGGATGTGCATTGGCACCTTATCAAAGGTAATCTCGGACGCAGGATTGGTTTTCGATAACCTAAAATGGGAAGATATATGTAACAGACAAATAGCCGATTATATATATCCACTCATTATGGCTGTTAATGATTCAAACAGAGAGAAATTGATTTCTTACTGTCTGGAAAATATTCAGTACACAAAAGCATACATCAATTGCATTAGCAGATATGAGGCTACTCCAGTTGATGATGGCCGTTTAAGCAATCTGCTCGCAAATGATTGCGAAATAGACGATGAATGCTGTTTCCTCTTATCAGAAATCTATAAGAATGAGAAGCAAGCGATATTGCATTCCGCTATAGAGAAGTATGCAAAGCAAAGAAACATACTGCAATTTTATCTTGCTCCCGACAAATATGCCGAGCTAAAAGATATTACCGTTGAGCAGGTTCTGGAAATTAAAGATAAAGACCTTCGTATGAAACTGTTCCGCAATTCAGGCTTACATGAGAAATTGAAAGAATATCTGGTACATGAGCGTATGTCAAAATTTGCCCATGATTTCCTTATCCAATATTTATGATTTTACGAACATGAGTAATATGGCTCAAAACAGAATATTTAACTATTTCGAGCGCAACCCGCAGCTCCACGTGCTGTTCATCTTCGACACGATGAATATTGTCATGTCGGAGCTGGAGGGCGTAACGTGGGGCGAAGATTACGTATTCCATGTTTTCGATGGTGCCTGGTTCAATACCAAGTATAATATCGAACATACATGGAAAGACAAACACGTGGTATTGCTTTTCCCTGGCGGAATTTGCCCAGTTCGCGAAGAAGACCAATTGAAGTTCCCCCTGTTGGACGTGCTGCGAGCCAACATGGAGTACAAGGAGGATGACTATGCCGCCTTTATGCAGCAACATGGACTTCCGGAAAAGTTCAGGACTTTTGTAATGCACAATGTCCAAGAACTGCAATCCGCCCGTGTCGCAGGGGTATTGGGCGACTATTATTCCAAGGAAGCCTTCCATGAGGAAGTGGCTGTAAGAGGTCTGCTTTCGGTATATCTGGGCCAGCAAAAGGTGCTGGACTGGGAAACCATCATCTGCCGTCTGATTATCCTGGGGGCTGAGAGCGATGCTAAGAAAAGCACTGATTTCTATTTCCGAATGGAGCGTAATCGTGACGTGAAAAAGTATCTTGATCAGAAGTTGACCAGCCTGTTCGGTTTTAGCTATAATCCGAATGCCAATGAAAAGGTGCAGCAGATTGCAGAAAGTTTGAAATACAACTGTATCACCCAACTTCTTGATGCCACGCCAAGCGATGACTACAAGCAGTATAAGGTGAAGAACAACCTGGTGCTTGAAAGCCTTAACCGCATTTATGAGACTGGCACCCGTGAGCGCAGCCTTTCAGCAAAGTTCTGTGAAGCCATGCGCACACTGGCCAGCAACATACGTGAAGAGGAAATCATCCGCACGTATGGCATCGATGCGCAGTATTTCTATATGACCGACGCACTCTGCTGGCCTATTCTCTCAGCATTGGTAGAACAGAAACTTACTGGAGAGCCGGAAGCGGTGTTGGAGCGGCTACGTGCTCTGAGCATAAAACTGCCTGTGGAAGCCGATACACAGAGAGTCGTGGGATATATAGAACAAGTGGCTCTGTATTACAGTAGCGCTAAGGCGATTGGTACGATGAAGCTGAACACGCCAGAAGACTATGTACAAAGCTACATACGCGAGTGGTATCTGCTTGACCAGCACTATCGTCTCTCTTTGGAACGCTATCACGAACTGGCTACGCGAGACATACCAATCCATGCCACCCTTTATGCGGCCAAGAGCCAGCTGGATGCCGACTATGCCAAGTGGTCAAACGTCCTTAACTTGGAGTGGCTGCAATGCGTGGCAGAGAAAGGCGAATACTTTGATGGCGTTTCCCTGAAACGACAGGATGAGTTCTTCCAAAATGAGTATGATGCCAGTTGCAAACAGGTTGTCATTGTAAGTGATGCGCTGCGCTATGAAGTGGCAGCAGAACTAATGCAGGAGTTGGGCAAGAAGAAGCACATAGCCCGACTGTCGGCCTATCGTGCCATGCTGCCTACCGAAACCAAGTTCTGCCAACCCGCGCTGTTCCCGCATCATGCCTTGCAGTTGGTTGGTGGCGATATGCTTGTGGACGGCCAGAAACTGGTTACGACGGAGCAGAAAAGTGATCACGTGCGCCGATACAAAGAAGAAGCGGTATGCGTGAAATACGAAACTGTGATGAACCATGACCAGAAATGGAGGCGTGAACTGTTCAAACGCCCACTCGTATATGTGCTCCACGATGCCATTGACGGCACAGGGCATGACCAGAGTCCGTTTGACACAATTGCTGCCTGTCGCAAGGCTGTGGATCAACTGGCGTTCTTCATCAATCATCTGCACGCTTCATGCAACGTGACGAATGTAATCGTGACCTCCGACCACGGTTTCATATACAATGATATGCAGTTCGATGAAAAGGACAAGCGTAGCATAACAGACAACTGCATCGAGAAGAAAACACGGTATGCACTGCTACGCGAAAACTGTCAGATAGAGGGGGCTTATACAATGCCTCTTGACAAGGTTTCAGGTATAAAAGCCGATGAATCGGTGTATGTTGGGACGCCATTGGGCACCAATCGACTGAAAGCCTCTGGCGGATATAATTTTGCTCATGGTGGGGCTGCATTGCAGGAATTGATCATCCCCGTTATACACAGCAAGAACCAGGACGAGAACCGGAAGCAGAAAGTGGGCGTGGCTCTCGTAAGCCACAACTTGCAGATGGTGAGCAGCCGACTAAAGTTCCAAGTGATTCAGTCGGAAGCTGCAAGCATGACAATGATGCCTCGCGCCATCAAGTGTTGCCTGTATCATGGAGACATGGAAGTGTGTGTACCGCAGACTATCACGCTCGACAGCACCGATGCCGTGAACATGAATAGTCGTATTTACGAATCCAGCCTTACGCTGAACACCAGTGTGCAGGCAAGTCTGCTACAACTGCGTATATTTGATGTAGAAGATACTCAGAAATTGAATCCCCTCATCAAGGAGGCTGTGAAGAACCATACGATAATAGAACAAGACTTCTTTTAGGTAATTAGGTGATTAGTGAGCAATGAGCAATTTAGATGACAAGATATTGAATGCCTTCGTGGGCAAGGTGGTCCGCAAGGACCTGGCTTTTTTGGTGAAGGGAGGGCTGCCGGTGCCCACCTACGTACTGGAGTATCTGCTGGGGCAATACTGCGCCAGCGACGACGAGGTGGTCATAGCCGAGGGGCTCGAGAAGGTGAAGCAGGTGATACAGCGCAACTATGTGCATCGCGCCGAGGCGGAGGCCGTGAAGGGCCTCATACGCGAGCAGGGGCGCCATCGCATCAACGACAAGGTGACGGCGACGCTCAACGAGAAGGCCGACCAGTATGAGCTGGAGCTGGCCAACCTCGGGTTGGCTCGTGTCCCGGTGGCCACGGAATACGTGCGCAAAAATCCCAAGCTGCTGTCGGGCAACTGCGTGTGGTGTATCTTGACAATCGGCTACATCACTGGCGACGACGTGAAGATGCGCTGGGAGATACAGAGCCTGAAGCCGGTGCAGATAAGTTATGTCGACGTGGAGGAGTTTATCGAACAGCGCCGACTGTTCACCACCGAGGAATGGATAGATTTCCTGATCCACACCGTGGGCCTCAACCCCGACACCATGAATCGCCGCGAGAAGCTCATAACGCTGGCGCGTTTGCTGCCCCACGTGGAGAACAACTACAACTTCGTGGAGCTTGGGCCCAAGGGCACGGGCAAGAGCCATGTGTTTCAGGAGCTGTCGCCCTACGGGGTGCTGGTGAGCGGCGGCGACGTCACGTCGGCGCGTCTTTTTGTACGCATGAGCGGGCGCCACGAGGAGCTCGGGCTGGTGGGCTACTGGGACGTGGTGGCTTGGGACGAGTTTGAGCAGCAAAAGGGTAGGGCAGTGGATGCGGTGCTAATAGACACCATGCAGAACTATCTGGCCAACAAGTCGTTTAACCGCGGCAAAGGAACCCACGAGGCGAGCGCCTCCATGTGTTTCGTTGGCAACACCAAGCATACGGTGCCTTACATGCTGAGCAACAGCAACCTCTTTGAGAGCATACCTACGGCGTTTCTGAAGGGCGCCTTTCTCGACCGTATCCACCTTTACAACCCCGGCTGGGAGATAAGGATGCTCAAGAAGGACAGTTTCTCCAAGGGCTATGGGTTGATTACCGATTATATAGCAGCCGTGCTCCACGAGCTGCGCAATCGCGACTTGACCCACCGCTTGAAGGACTATGCCACATTTGACGGCTCGCTGTCGGAGCGCGACCATCTGGCAATCCGCAAGACCTTTAGCGGCATGATGAAGCTGTTCTATCCCGATGGGCGAATGACCACCGAGGAGGCTTATGAGCTGGTAGAGCTGGCGGCCGAGGGGCGCAAGCGCGTGAAGGACCAGCTTTATCTCATCGATGAGACCTTCAAGGCCGAGCCAGCGAAGTTTCGCTACCGTAAGCCAGGAGGGGAGGAATGGATAGAGGTGGAGACCATAGAGCGGCTAAGCTATCCTGCGCAGCCTGAAATCCCCGAGGAGAGCCAACCAGAAGAGCCTCTGACATCCGACGCGGCCACGGAGCCTGCCGCTGCTGCTCCTATGGTAATGGTAGCGGCCAAGAAGCGCCCTCGCATACCTCAACTACAGGAAAAGCACCTCAACTTCCGGATGGGCCAGACGGGCGTGTCATACGAGAAGCTGTTCGCGGCCTACCTTCGCGATGCGCGTGTGATAACGGTGGAGGATCCTTATATCCGTGGAGCGTGGCAGGTGAAAAACTTCATAGAGCTCGTCACCATGCTAATAGAGACGCGCCCCGTGGAGGACCTACGCCTGACGCTTGTCACCAATGAGGAGGATGACAAGATACCCGACCTGATTGACAAGCTGGACGACCTAAAGGACGATTTGGAGGGGTATGGCATCAAGTTTGAATACAAGTTTCGCGACTTCCACGACCGCCGCATCCTGACGGACACTGGATGGATCATCACCTTGGGGCGCGGCCTTGACATCTTCGAGAAATACTCACCGTGGAGCGTGGCCAACTCGCGTCAGGACAAGCGCAAGTGTAAGGAGTTTAACATCGTCTACACCAAGGGTCCCAACCTTATATGAGCCTATACGAGGAGGACGGTGAGCTCCCGGGCGCCGTGGGCGCCGATGACGAGGGCTTGCTCGATGTCGGCGGTCTTTGAGGGGCCAGCGATGAAGCAGCCGAAGTCGAAGTCGTCGGCAAGTTCGGGTTGCTTGTAGGCTTCGTGCATTGTGTCGACCATACGGTCCTTGGGGAGGATAACCACGAGAGCCTCGGAGATAAAGTAGAGGGCTTTGTGGCGTGTGGCTCTTGGGAGCCAGATGCTGCCGTTTTCAATTACCCCAAATCGGCCATCGACCACGGCAACATCCGTCTCATTAAGGGTGCGTGGGTCGTCTACCGTGTCGGGATTGTAGGTGGCACAGCCCACTTGCTTGAGGTTGGATGCTATGCGTTTTGCGTCGGGGAACAGGCGTGCTATAACATCGTCGACGCTTTCGCCCTCTTTCAGCTCTACCCAGTGGCCACCCGCGCCTTCGATGGCTTTCTTCATGGCTTCGGTCTTGTCGCCATCCGTCATCATAGGAGTGAAAGTCATCTCAGGACGTGGCTCGGGCTTCACTCCAGAGGCCCTCAGGGCAGTTAATATCGTGTCTTTTGAACTCATTTCTTTCTTCATTATTAAGTCTGTGCACTTTCAATTACTTCACCTCGCCGCTACGCCACATCTGCTCGAAGCTCTTGGGGGCAAAAGTAGGCAGCTCGCGGTCGATACCCCAAGCGTTTAGGCGGTTGTAGATCATCCAGCGCGGCATCACCCTGATGAGCTGGGCAGCGCTTAAGGCACGGCGAAATATCCACGGCGACTTCATGGCCAACTTCATAGCCTTCACCATCACCTTCTTCTTGCGGTCGGCCACCTGATGCTCGTCGAGACGCTGGCGCCAGTCGTAGATTTGGTCGGCAAGGTCGATCTTGGCAGGACAGACGTTTTGGCAAGAGTAGCATAGAGAGCAAGCGGAGACGTTGCCACTATAACGCTTAACGTCGCGAAGCATACCCAGATTGACGCCTATGGGTCCGGGGATGAAGTAAGAATATGAGTAGCCTCCAGTGCGTCGGTACACGGGGCAAGTGTTAATGCAGGCTCCGCAGCGCAGACACTTGAGCATGTTGCGGTGAGCCTCGTTGCGCAGTATCTCGCTGCGACCGTTGTCAACGATAATCACGTGGATTTCCTGTCCATTGATAGGACGGCGATAATGGGAGGTGTAGGTTGTGGAGGGTTGTCCGGTGGCCGAGCGGGCCAATAGACGCAGATATATGGCCAGTGCCTCATAGTCGGGGATTACCTTTTCGAGGCCCATGATGGCTATATGGAGTGGGGCAAACGACGTCCCCATATCCGCATTGCCCTCGTTGGTGCACACTACGAACGCTCCCGACTTGGCCACGGCGAAGTTGACTCCCGTCATCGAGGCATCGGCGTGGAGGAAATTCTGGCGTAGAGCCTTTCGAGCCTCATGGGTAAGGTAGGTAGGGTCGCTGTTGCCGTGCTCAGAGCCCAGCTTCTCTTCGAATACTTTCCCCACTTCCTCGCGCTTGACATGGATGGCGGGAAGGACAATGTGGCTCGGAGGTTTCTGCAGGAATTGCATTATGCGTTCGCCAAGGTCGGTCTCAATCACGTCGATGCCTCGCTCCATCAGATAGGGGTTCATGCCACACTCCTCTGCGAGCATCGACTTGCTCTTGACAAGCGTCTTGGCTCCTCGCTCCTGAAGGAGGGAAAGCACCAGGGAGTTCATCTCGTCGGCGTCTTTTGCCCAGTGGACGTGGAGGCCATTGGCTGTGGCGTTGCGCTCAAACTCCTCCAGATAGTCGGCCAGATGGGTCATTGTGTGAAGCTTGGTGTCGCTTGCCAGCTGGCGCAGCGCTTCCCATTCGGGGACACCGTGGGCCATACGGTCGCGTTTCTCACGCACGAAGAATAGAGCCTGGTCGTGCCACTTCGTACGCTCCTTATCGGCCAAAAACTTCTCGGCTCCTTTGCTATGACTACTCATGATAGTGTCTTACGGTTTTTGAGGGTTAAAGTCCGGTGGCTAATATCTCCACTATGTGGCGAGTCTTGATAGGTAGCTTCTCGCGGTCGATGAGGCCTTGCATGTGCATGAGGCATGATGAGTCGGCACCGGTGATATATTCGGTGCCGGTGCTAATGTGGTCGGCTATCTTGTCGCGCCCCATGCAGGCCGAGGTGGCTGTTTCCTCTACGGAGAAAAGGCCACCGAAACCGCAACATTCGTCGACCCTCTTTGGCTCGGCAATCTCTACGGCGTCGACGAGGCTTAGCAAGTCGCGTAGCTTTGACTGGCGTGGCACCACCAGTTCGCTCGGGCTCGAAAGGCCCAATAGGCGCTCACCATGGCAGCTGTTGTGGATGCTTACCTTGTGGGGGAAGTGGGCTTTTGGTAGCTCTTTGACCTTCACAACATCGTGGAGAAACTCACATATCTCATAAATCCTACCCGAGAGGCAGGCGTGGGCTTCCTTATGGAGGAGGCGGGGATACTTCTCTTTGACAAAGACCACACATGAGGCCGAGGGCCCTACCACATAGTCGTAGCCCTCGAAAATCTTCTCCATATGTTCGGCCAGATGGAGAGCGTCTTTTTCAAAGCCGCCGTTGGCCATCGGCTGACCGCAGCACGTCTGGCCCAGGGGATAGTCAACGTCGAGCCCCAGCTCTTTGAGTAGGCGATAGGAGGCCACGCCTACTTGAGGGAAGCAGGCGTTGACATAGCATGGTACAAAAAGGCCTATTTTCATAATGCTGTACGATATATCTGTTTCTGGTAAGGAGGCCCTGAAGCTCTCCATATACTGAAAGATGGTTATTGCTCTACGAAGTTACTAAATCTTTCTGAAACGTTATCCAATCTTTATATGCTTTTTATTTAGCTCATAGAAGATTCTCATTAGGAATAAAGCCTGAGAGATGAGGATGGTTTTGGGAAAAATGCTAAATTTGCAAAATGGAAGAAATGAATCGACACAATAAGGAGGAGTATCCTCCGATGCATACGGCAGAGCATCTGCTGAATGGGCTGATGGCGCAGCGCTATGGCTGTGGCCGCGCGTTTTCGTCGCACGTGGAGCGCAAGAAGTCGAAGCTCGACTATCATCTGGCGCAACCGTTGACCGACCTTGACCTGCGACGACTGGAGGAAGACATCAACGCGATTATAGCAGAAGACGTAGAGGTGTGGACCGAGATGGCTCAGAAGGCCGACGTGGCTACGCGCTTCGACCTCGACCGACTGCCCGACGACGCCTCCTCCACGGTAAGGATAGTGCATGTGGGCTCGTATGACGAATGTCTCTGCGTAGGCACCCATGTGGCCCGCACCAGCGAGATAGGCCACTTCCGCATCAGCAGCAGTCGCTGGCAGGATGGCGTGCAGCGCCTCGTCTTCAGGCTTGACGAGCGATAAGATTTTTTGTACCCTGTGATAACCATACCTAAAATTTTTTGATCCTTGGTGATAGTTTTAGCCTTTATCACGGCTCTATATTAATACAACGTACGTCCGTTGTATTAATCAACCGCAATAGCTCTATATGAAAGAATCTCTACCACAAAAACAGTTTGGCCTACCGGGCTATGACGAATATTCTGAAGCAGTGCATCAAGGATTACCCGATGATTGCGCCATAAAGACTCAGGAGCTTCTGCTTAGGGGCTTAGGCATCGACGTGAACGAAAGCCAACTTGTGGCCGATGCTATAGAGCATGGCTGGTATACGCCTTCGCAAGGCACCTTGGAGGCTAATGTAGGAAAGTTGATGGAGCTTTATGGTATAGACGTGACACAGACCCATGGCGCGAATATTTATCATTTGATGCTTGAACTGGCCAAAGGCCATCCTGTTTTGGTCGGTGTTGATTCAGGAGAATTGTGGAATTCTGGTTTTGAAGAGACTGTAGAAGATATGTTTTGGGGACCTCGGTCTGACCATGCCCTACTGGTAGCGGGCATAGAGTTTGACGACGATTTCTCTTCGGGCATCGTGAATCTTATTGATCCAGGGACTGGCGATTTGTGCAAGCCGTACGACATGGATCAGTTTCTGGATGCCTGGAATGACTCGGACAACTTTATGCTTACATTCTCTTGAAACAATGAATCGAATTAACACTAAAGCAGTATTTATGAGCTTTAAAAATATTATAGCCGATATATTAGACCTCATCCCACCGGAGAAGATGAAGGCTCTTGAAAGGGAACTTAAGCAGATCGTAGGACGCTTAAGGGACGTTGAGAACGAGCGCGACGACTACTTGCGCCAATTTAAATCCGCTCAATTACGACTCCAAGATGTAGAAGAAGAAAACTCTAGATTGCACAAGGAGATACGCCGTATATCAAATCAACTTGGAGAAAGTTTAGGCAAGATTGCTGAGCAAAGCGAGCATTTGAAGTCGCTGGAAAAAGAATGTTGTTACCTTCGGCACGAGTTGCAAGGCGCAAACAAGAAATTGGAAAACTGGCTGGTGGGTGCTCTCGAGTTGCCAAGCGCTTTGGACCTCGCCGAGGCAACCCCTGAGCTTTCACGGGTAGCATTTGTGGGGATGCTTAGAAGGAGCGTTATGGAATTTCTTTCGGCACAACAAATATCTCCAATAGAGGATGCAGGAGTGGAGTGCGATGGCTCTATACACAAGATAATTGACACACGACCTACATCAGATGAATCGCTCGTGGGCAAAGTGGCTGAAGTAGTGATTCCGGGGTATAGGCTGGGGGACCAATGCTTACGCCCGGCAGAAGTAGTGGTTTATACCTTACAGACAGACTAAAATCTATCGCAACTTATGACTTCACAAGAATATCAATCTCTATTGGCGCAGCTAAGAGCCGATTTAGTGCCTGTAGGAGCAATCTTTGCTTTCCCCTCGCTTAAGGTGCCTGAGGGGTATTTGCCGTGTGATGGCAGGGAATTGAGCAAAGCATCCTATCCAGAACTCTACGCTACGATTGGCACAGTTTTTGGTGGTACCGACAAGACGTTTTGTCTGCCCGATCTGCAAGGCCAGTTTATTCGAGGATATGATGCATCGGGCGATGTGGATCCAGAGCGTGAATTTGCTTCTCAGCAAGAAGATGCCTTTCAAGGACATTCCCATCAGTTTAATCCAGAAGGACTGTCGCTTAAAAACGATGGCGGACATAATCATGCGTTGCGCTGGAGAGATATGAGTTCTCGATATGGCTCCTCCAGAGGCACTTATTCCGTTAATCAAAAGCTTCCTGCCTCTGAGACTTATTATAATTCTTTCGGAGATTCTCGCCTTGGAGAATTTATATTCGAAAATGGAACTCTCAGTTCTGGCACCCATACCCATATCCTAAGTTTAGGTACTATTAAGCCCGTGGGCCAGCCTGACGATTCCCTGCACGGGAGAGTAAAAGTGGCATGCGAGACGAGGCCTAAGAATGTGGCGTTGCAGTTCTGCATGAAGGTGAAGTGATTGGCTCTAAAACACCAACGCTCTATGGCTCCCAAAGAACTAAAAAATATAGGCATAACGCAATCAGGGTCCTCTCGGCGGGAGGCTCTCGTGGAGGTATGCGACAAGGGGAACGAGATAAGGAGGGTAAATGGTGTAGAGATGACTGAGCGACAGATTGTGGCATCACTGTTGGAGAGAGATCCTGCTGTAACGAAAGAATTTTTCTTCTGCCAGTGCTTCCCCCTCTTTGACAATATCTACAACCAGTATTATACTGACTGCGAAAGCGTCTTGGAGTTTATGCAAGAGATTTACCTTTATATCATTCTTCCAAATAGCACCACAGGAAAGTCAAAACTCGCTGAGTTTGGTCATCGTTGCTCCCTGACAATGTGGCTAAAGGTCGTTGCTGAGCACTATTGCCATAAACTTTTCGCACGGCGTATAGACTTTGACGAAGGCTATAAAGACACTGAAAGCCTTGAACGCATTGGTGGCACCGCAGAGAAGGAGATTATGCGTCTCAGCATGGAGGAAGCTCGTAAAGTGGTGAGCCAAATGCCCAATCAGCGCTATCGTCGTATAATAGAGCTCCGCTACCTTCTCGACAAGACCAATGAAGAGACGGCGGAAGCGCTCTCCATGACAATGAAGAATTATTACAACAAACATCGACTTGCTAAAGCCCAACTTTATGTGGCGATGAGAAAGGAGGGACTATTATGAGAAATCTTGACGAACTGCTTTCACGCTTCAAAGACCTTAATGATCTCCCTGTATCGGAAGAGATGATTGGGGCATTTCTTGATGGCCCAAAAGAGGGAAATCATCTTTTGGGAGTGACTGAAGGCGATGATTGGGAAGATGCTCTCTATCTGATGAACCTTCCTTATCTTCAAAAAACCGTAATGGGGGATTTCTCCCGAGATCGTTTGCCAATAGGAACTGCTGACCAAATCCTGCAAGAACTTGATGGCCTTCTGGCTTCTCATCCAGAGGTTTGGGATAAATCCAACCCTGAACTGAAAAATGATAACAACCATAAAACTACCCTTATGACAAAAGAAGAGTTAAGCACGCTATACACTGACGTGATAGAGATAGCACACTTGGCCTGTAAGAATCTTGACAAGAGCCGCCAGGATTCTCCCTATATGGGATATGCCCACCAACTGTTGGAACTGAAAAAGCGATTTGACCGACAGGAATTGAATGTTCTTGTGGCTGGAGAAGTTTCCACGGGGAAGTCCTCATTTATAAACGCTATCCTTGGAATTGACCTCCTGACCACGGCAGATGAAGCGTGTACCAACGTGCCCACCAAAATCGCTTATGGCAGGGAGAGGACATGCGTGGTACACTTTAGGAAGGACCCTGCTAACGACCAACAAAGAGAGTCGCAGGAGATTAACGTTGACCAAATCAAGGATTTTTCCTCTGAAAGAAGTAATCCTAAGAATGCAGCGCAAGTTGATTTTATCGAGATAAGGATTGACGATCCAATTCTGCAAAAGGGCTTGGTGTTTATCGACACTCCAGGAATGGGAGCTATTGACCCACGCCATGCGCTTGCCACCTTCAACATAGCTACAGAGGCCGATATCATACTTTTCTTAGGATGGACTGGTAAGCAACTGACGGCATCTGAGATAGCCAACTTGGTCAATCTTATCAAGTGTTCGAAATGTGAAAATATAGCACACATTCTTACGTGGTGTGACAAAGGCCATCCTGATGTGATAATGAACGAGAATAAGCAGGAAATTCGTAAGCAGCTGAAGGACAAAGAGCTGCGGTTTTTCCAAATATCCTCCACTATGTATCAAGACTATCTTAAAAATGGCGACAAGGACGACCTTGAAGATAGTGGATTTCTTGACGTGGCAGCTTATATAGAAGGGATAAATGCCACGGTCAGCGAGTTTATGGTGAAACGTTATACCACCCTTTTGAGTGGTATAGTATTGCTCTTGAAGAAGGATATTGACTTGCTTATGCAGGCCGCTAAAGATCCTGTTGCGGCAGAGAACAGAAGGGCCGAATTGAATCGTTTGCTCAACCGTCTACAAACGATAGAAGATAATCGCATCGATTGGACAACCCGACTCCACGAACGTCAAGCACTTCTGGAGAACAAAGTGTATGACTTTATAGATAGGGAGCATCAGAAACTGGTAAGCCATATGGAAAGCCTTGTAGAACAAGATCTATATCTCAACGATAAAGACTTGTTGGCCAACACGATTCAAGCCGATATGGTGGCCATGAAAGAAAGCCTTTGCAATAAGGTGAGTCAAGGCTTTGTAGAGATTTACGACTGGCTAAGGATAGAGACCCAACTGGATAAGGTGAAGGACAAAATCTATTCTCCCAATATAGATGTAGAGAATGTGGTGATTCCGGACAGCTGCGGAGACATCCCCGCATCGGTACAGGCCAGAAATGTGTTTATCAGCGCGGGTATGGGAATCTTGGGGGGAAGCCTCGTATCAGTGGCTTTAGGCACTACGGCTGGAGCAGCGGTGTTGGCGAAAGCCGGGGCTCTTCTGGGCACAACAATAGCTCCTGGAGTAGGGACGGCTATTGGGGCTGCCATAGGGGCTGTCACAGGATTTTTGGCTACCCGCTTCCAAACCAAGAAACAAAAGCAGCAACAAATCGCCGCGAAGTGTAGAGAGAATATTTCTTCCTTTATACGAGCCACGAAGTCGTCAATCAAGGAATCGAATATCTCCAATTCCAGCGAGATAGAGCGTCAATTCCTCAACGAGCTACGTAATGACAAGAAGTTCTGCTTGTCGCAGTATGAGAAGATTAACGAGATGGCCACCAACTTGCGCAGCAATTGGGATAAGATATCCACGCTCTCTAAGAGCATCGATCAAATATGGGCTGTCCTAATGCCTACCACTAATGTATAAAAGTGATATTAAAAGCCGTATGGAGACTATGCTTAATGAAATATTAGGCATAGTCTCCTATGGCTTTAACCCAACGATAGAGGATGAGGTCAACAGCGTCCTTCGGCAGCTCAATGAGCCATTGCGACTTGCTATAGTGGGGGAGACCAGCGCTGGCAAATCCACACTTCTGAATGCTCTGGTGAAGCAATACATTGTTCCTACTGGCCCTCAGACGCTCACTTATAATGTCAACGTATTGCGCCACATCTCCTTTTCTCCGACAGGAGAAGAGTGTATAGTGATTCATTTTAAGGATGGTGAGGAAAAGATGATGGAAGCTGGGCTGCTGTCGAGTTTCGTTGACGGTACATTGGAGGATAATACAGGTTTTCGCGATGAGGTAGACTGGGTAGAAGTATTTAAGCCATACGATTATCTAAAGCAGATTGACATAATAGATACCCCCGGATTATACTCTACAAAAAAGCACGACTCGCAGAACACTTACAATCTTTTTGCTGACCAAAATCGTAAGCCGGATATTATCCTTTTTGTAGCGCAAAAAGAATATCAAGCTGAAGACCTTGAGGCTGTGGCGCGTTTCCAATCCGCAAACTCATCCCAACGCGGAGGTAATCGCTCATCGCTTAAAGGAAGCAAATTCAGCGGACTAAACACACTTACGGCGTTCACTCATTGTGATAACTATGCCCATGGCGAGTGGAGCGTGGACTATAGAGTGAAAGCCTACGATATCATTGACCATAATCGCACAGCTTACCCTAAGTTTAGGGCATGTTTCTTCAAAGCTTTTCCGATTGCTGCCTTGTATGCACAGTCGGCCTATCGTATGACAGAAGATGATTTCGCCAACTTGAAAAAGATTGCTCTTAGTCCCATAGCTGAGAAGTTTGCTCAACGGTATACTAAGAAAAGGTATATGAACGAGGAGACGGACAAAGAGGTGTGGAGTAAGATATTTACCACGATGGTTGAGAAGAATGCCTTATTGGCAAAGATGGAGCTGGAGGTGATGCAGTATGCTGTGTGGCTACTGCAACGTAATCCCGAGTTCACCTTTGCTAAATTACAATGCCGACTGGTAGAGTATTCTGGAATATCGCCCTTGGAATCCTATATCTTCAGTGGTCATTTTGGGAAATTGGGCTTATTTTATAAAGCCATTAGGTTGTTGCCCAGCCTTCATAACTGCATAGAGAGGGAGGCCGGGAACGCCTTAGATAAAAAAGTGGTGGACAAGTTGCAACAAGTCTTGTGGCTCTGCAGCGATATGGAGAAAAACCTCTATGACACATTTGCATATCTCACCTTATTAAGAGATTTCTATGATCAGCGCGATTACTTCTCAGAGGAGGAATGGACAATGGCCAATAAGGCGCTTGACCTCATCATGAGCAATACCTATGATGAACCGCTACGCAAGCAATTGGTAGAGTATTGGACTCGTCAGTGCGAATTCTTCACTATGATTTATGATATACCTGCCTTAGAGGCTGGAAAGATAATATTAGACGCGCTCAAATGTCACCCTCAGCCAGAGATAACGGATATTCACAATTGATTAAAGAATGAAGATGCTCTATCTAGGAATAGATTTCGGAACCACCTTTACAAAGGCCGCTGTATTTGACCCCTCGAGTGGAGAGTCGTGGATGGTAAAACTTAATGAAACATTGGCAGACTTTGGCCTGGGCTCAAATCAGTATGCTATGCCTACGGCAGTTTATGTGCCTAACGATAATGGATTGTTAGTAACGAAGATAGACGGACCTAAACCTCAAGTAGGGGAGAAGGCTATTAACCATAGACTTTCTCCAGAAGGGACTGTATATGAAAACTTCAAGCCAGCATTGGATGGTGAACAAGAGTATGCCGATGAAAAAAGAGGTATCACTTATAAATATTTAGTTTCGGCAATCCTTGACCACGTGTATCATTGTGCCTTTCAACAAAGCGACATCAAATCGTTTTGGGACAAAATGTTTAGGACGTTTAAAGTGGTTTTGACAGTCCCTGCTTCTACCGTAAAAGGTGGGAAGAGATACACAAGGATGCTCGAGGCGGCGAAAGAGGTAGGCCTTATGGATGTCACTATCCTCCCTGAACCCGAAGCCGCAGCCTTCTTTCTGGTGGGCAAATCGCTGCGCAATATGAGCAAAAATAATGAATCCTCATTCTTGATTTATGATTTCGGGGGAGGCACCTTTGACACTACGGTAGCAAAAGTGAAAGATGAGCAGATATTCATTGTCAACCAATCGGTAGGCTCCAACCACATGCAGAAGTGGGGTGGTATCTATCTTGACGCGATGGTGAGAAGAGACTATGTGAAGCGGAGCGCAGTAGCAGGTGGATATGCAAAGCGTATAGCGGGTGGAGGACTGTCGCTAAAAGAGCGCCTCTCTATCGAGAATCATCTGAGGGTAGAACCAGTAAAAGCTAAAGTGGCTTTATCTAAAGAGAAAAAATATACCAATGGTGTTGGCGATTATATCATTAGCCGAGAAGAGTTTGACAAGATGATAGAGTCTACAATTGATGAGACTATCAGTTGCTCCTGCGACTTGCTGGAAGAGGCTTCAGAAGTGGACCCCAACATTTCCCTCAAAACTATCTCCAAGGTATTTCTTGTGGGTGGCTCGTCGCGTATCCCTCTTGTAAGGGCTAAGTGGGAAGAGAAAAAGCAAATCGGAATGCAAGGCTCTATAGAAATGACTGACATAGAAGTGGTGGCTCAGGGAGCGGCTTATTATCATCATTACAGTATTGCGCCTAAAAGGCTTGAGAGACTTGGAGTGAAGTATGCTAAAAGCGGGGATTACAAGACAGCTGCTCTATATTTTACAAATTCGCAGACCGACGACGCGCTCTTCTATTTGGCAACGCTTTATTACTCGGGAGCGATAACTAAAGGTAAAAAGGCAAAGCGCCAAGCCCTTGCTTTATTGGAGAAAAGCCAATGTCAGGGAGCTAAGGAGCTAAAAGCATTGATGGCTTTTCTCGGGCATGGGATGGTGAAAGATGACAAGGTGGCCTTGCAATTGGCAAAGGAGGTTGACAAACCATCTGATATGTGTACCAGGCTAAAGAGCGTGCTCTGCGGTGATTGGAACCACCTCGATAAGATTTACTCATATGACCCTCTCAGTATATTCAAAAACATAACTATACCCAACGAAGATGATTGACAAAAAAGATTACCAAGAGCTTCTTGACAGACTCAAGCGAGAACTGTTGCCCGTGGGCACAATTGTAATATACCCAGCGGAAGAATATCCAGAGGATTTTCTTCCCTGTGACGGGCGAGAACTGCTTAAAGCCTCTTTTCCGGCGCTCTATTCAGTTATAAAGGATACCTACGGAGGCTCGGAGACTACTTTCTGCCTGCCAGATTTGCAAGGACGGTTTGTCCGTGGATGGGATAAGGAAGGGAATGTAGATCCTGAAAGAGAATTAGGAGCACTGCAAGAAGATACCATTCAGGGACACGGTCATTTAATCAATTATGAGAAGTTTCTCCATACAGAAGCAATCCCTGGACATAATCATCGTATATGGACAGTAAATAGTACTGTAGATGGATATGGGCATACCTACAAGACCTTTATTTACAACTGGGATAAATGTGAACCTAAAGAAGCTTTAAAGTATACAAGTGAAGATGGAGCCCATAAGCATGATATATTTTTGCCAGATATAGAAGTGCGGAATCCAAAGAGTTCCACCTTTGATGAAATAAGAGTGTCCAATGAGACTCGCCCGAAAAATATCGCGATGCTTTACTGTATAAAAGTGAAATAGATATGGACTGTTTACCTATTGGATGTATATTAATTTTCCCATACAAAGCTACGCCAGAAGGTTTCATGCCTTGCGATGGGAGAGAATTGCTGAAATCGTCATACAGCGAGCTGTATGGGGTGATAGGAGGTGTCTATGGAGAGACACCCAAAACTTTCTGTCTGCCTGACTTGAGAGGCCGATTTGTTCGCGGCTGGGATGATGAGGGCGACCGAGACCCTGATCGAGAGTTGGGTTCTCTACAAATGGATGCCCTACAAGGGCATAGTCATAATCTGCAAGTAGAAGGCGAAACTGAGAAAAATGGAGAACATGCCCATGATATAATTTTAGAGAGGACTGGTCGTGGAGCAGATTCTATATCCACAAGCGAATCCTTCGAATTGGAGAAAATCATATCTCCTACTGAGCGCACTTTAAGAGAGGGAGTCTTTAAAGCTGTACTTCCAACATCTCCTTTAAGCTGGGCGTTAAGCTCAAGACGTAAAGAAAAGATTACTAAAGATCTATTTAAGACAAAACCTACGATAAATTCTGGAGGGCATAGCCATAAGCTCCCCAAACTTAATGTCTTGAATCCATCTGACTCTACCTATCAACCAGTAAGGGTAGCCACCGAGACACGTCCTCAGAACCTCGCCCTCATGTATTGCATAAAAGTAAAATAAATTTTTCTAAGTTTATCTCTAATCAATCCCTCTCTGCGGTAGCTTTCGCAGTGCAGCGGCCCTCCGCTGCTCTTTTTGAGCCAGCCCTCTGGCTCTCACAATCCGATGCCATTAAATCGCGGCTGAGGCAGCCGCTTAATGAGCAGCGGAGGACCGCTGCACTGCGAAAGCTACCGCAGATAGGGAACTGGCTTAAGAATTTTCCAAAAATAGAAAATGTGAACATTTTTCTTGCTGCAGGTGATAGATTTTGAGTAAATTTGGCTCTTTATAGTAAAACGAGTAGTCAACCCTAAAAATAGACTTATGATATTAGACGATTTTCTTAGCAATCACGATCTTGACCTCGACAATAGCCATCTCGGAGGAGATGATTCTTTTGCCTTTTCTGGCAATGACATGGACGACACTCTTTGGTCGATACCCGATGATATGCATAATCTTTTGGATAATATAATTGGCGGAGGGAGAGATGACCTTGACGCATCTTCTGCGGAAGATCACAACTATGCTGATCAGGTGTCATTTGGAGGTAAATACTCCAAAGATGAGATAGCCCGCTTTGAGCACGATGTTGAGATGGCTAAGAACGAGATGGACTGTAGAAAGTCGGACGTGAGAAACTGGGAACAGAAGGTATCGCTCAACGATACCAAAGAGCATCGGGCAAATGGCGATTATGCCAATGCTGTGAGCCATCTTAATGACGCCAAATCGCGGTATAATTATGCAGCTGACCGCTATAACCATGCTCTCTCAAAACTCAACAATGCAAGATAACTAATATAGAAAGGAAATGACGATGAATAGCATTATTAAATTGGATTCAGAGGCGCTGTGGGCGAAGGTGACTGAGTGGAGCCGCAAGGCCGGAAGAGGAGCCACGCGACCAGTGTTGCTGCTATGGTATGTGATGACAAGCAAGGATACTCCTAAGAGCGATAAGATGCTTATTCTCTCTGCAATATCATATCTTGTCTTCCCAATCGATATCCTTTCTGCCAAGCGTTTGCCGATTATAGGATGGGTTGACGAGATAATCTCCATCACTGTAGCTTACCAAAAGGTGTGCCGGCACATCACGCCCGAAATGCAGAACCGCGCCGACCATTTGCTGGATAGATGGTTCCCTGAGTATACACCATATGAGCTGATTGAAGAATAGATACACTAAGACCAGTATCCTTGTGACGAGCTAGAAGACACTTTCTCTATCGAATTAAGCGAGTAAGAATCCAAGGCAAAGACGAGATTAATTAAAAAAGAACAGATGAGACAGATTTTATTTACAACCATAATATTAACCGCTGCTATTTTTTCGATAGCCCCTGCTTCTGCGCAGTGGACTTATCAGCATTCTTATTTCTCAGCGACTTTTCCCGGGAAAGATAATTTCTTGCAGGATACGCGCGACGATGTTGACTATATTGATTATTCCGACGGTGAAAGAATCTTGAAGGCGGTAGTCTTTCCTTTGGCAATGAATCCTGAATATGTTTACCCCTTTACTTCGGAGGTTAGTGCTTATTATTCAGGGTGTTCTCCCTTCAGCACTGTAAAGATTGGGGATTATAATCTCTCCTCAGTAGAGGTCACCCCCATACCATATTTCTTTGGCGACTACTCTCATGGGCGCCTCTATACTCTCTCTAATGGAGAAGTGACCGTAGTGCTTGCTGAATATCTCAAAGATCCAGCTGCTTCTCCGTGGTGGGCCAATCATATAGAGTGGAAAATACCTGAGAAGTCGGAGCTTTCTCTTGACGACCGCCTTCAAAAGATGCAAGATTTCTATAATGCAAAGTTGGCTGTAGAGAATATAGAGCTAAGAATGGTGGATGATGGAGGAGAGCTTCAATTTCAGGTAGTCTTCAATGATGGTATAGCTGACCGGGAATTAAGCTACGACAGGATAAAGAATGCTTTACAGAAAGCTCTTCTATCTCTAAACGTGCTACAAGAATATGCTGAGAATAATTATAATTTCTCGGTAAACATTAGGGGCATCAGCGGCGAAAGACCTTTTACCTATGAATATCCTTTTGCCGACTACTCCAATTGGGAGAATGAGCCAGAAGAAGTAGGCATTGGAGGCTAATAATACGGTTAACGATAACTATGTCAAACGACTTTAAGACTAACTTCAATTCGACGCTCGACATAGACAGCATAATGTCTACTGGTATACCGGACATCGCAACAGTATATGGTGGAGTGCGTGGGCGCACCATGTCATCGCGCCACCAGTCAAAGGCATGGCCGGTCATTATTCAGTCGGGAGTCAAGATAATAATAGATTTGCGTGAAGATGGAATTAACTCCCGTCTGAGTGGGCTGTGCAAGCTATATGGCATAGAATATTTTTATTATCCGGTGGACAACAGGGGCGGCCATGTGGAAAGCATGGTGAGATTGTTGCCAGAGTTGTGTAGGATAATTGACCAGGGCAGTTTTTACATAGCCTGTGCTATGGGACTTCACCGCACCGACATAGCCCTTTGTGCTTACTGGATGTTTCATGCAGCCGACAAAGGAATAGATCCTCCACTAATATGCGGATACACTAAAGCACAAGGCCACACCACCGAGAAAATAATGCGTGTCCTCAATGGCATTTACGACTTCATCACCACTCACAACGGTCAGGAACCTATGCCGAAAGAGATATTCACCCAGCGAAAGAAAATCATTCGCCATCAGGCGGGGTTTGATTAATAGAAACTAAAATATAATAGGTATGGGATTATTTGAATATAAAATACGCCAGTTCCCTGAGACCCTGAAATGGGCAAAGAAGCAGGATGTAGGTAGGCTGAGCCAATACCTGCTCTCAAATCCAACGACCAACCGGTTGTTTCTTGCATCGGGTGGGTCGTATAGCGCGGCTGCATTTGCCGAATTGCTTTCGGCAGAAAAAGGCATCATGGCGCGCGCCATCACTCCATTTTTCTACTGCGGTAGTGGCTTCTCCTCCATCCCAGCTCGGACGCTTCTCGTGAGCGCGGGAGGCAACAACAAGGATATATCAAGAGGATATCACACGGCTCATGATTGCCCTCGTCAGGAAGTAGGAGCAATAACTCTGCGTCCGAAAGGCGCCCTACAAGACGAGATGCGAGAGAATGGCGAGCTCAATCTTTTTGACTATGTGCTACCTACAGCAAAAGATGGATTCTTGTCTACCACCACTGTGCTGGCTTTCTATGTATTGCTTTATCGCGCCTATGGCTACGAAGATCTTGAGGCATTGGACTTGAATCTTTCAGAGACAGAAAGCAATGATATTCATGACTTTGTAGAACATTTGAAAAGGATTTCGCTTGAAGAATTGACTCAACATGAAGCATATCTCCATAAATTGGAGGGCGTAGATAGCTTCTTTATCCTTTTCTCTGCAAAAAGTGCTCCCCCAGCCTTGGACATTGAATCGAAATTCTCGGAAGGCGCTCTCGGCAACACACAACTTGCCGACTACCGCAACTTTGCTCATGGCCGCTTCAACTGGTTTACTCAGCGTCCCGGACAAACGGGTTTAATCTGTCTACAGACCCCCGATGACGTGGAGATGTCAGAAGACATTCTCACGCGATTGCCCAACCATGTGCCGATTCTGCGCTTGCGCACGAAGCATACCACACCTTTGGCTGCCATTGATTTGCTGGTGAAGGAACATTATTTATGTAGCGCTCTTGGTGAGCGCTGGGGGCTCGACTTGAGTCGTCCAGTAGTACCCGACTATGGTCGATACATACACAATCTATAAAAAGGGAGTGCCAATAATAGGCTTTCTATTTGCACACTCTCGCCCCACAGATTAAGCAAGTGTAAAAAACCTGCTTTTGGCTTAGCTCAGAGAGCTGAGAAGATTGAGGAGAAACCAGGGGTCGAAGCCTTGCATAGTGAGGCGGCGCTGGTTGGCGCCGTCGCGATGCACCTCTACACCGTCGGTGTAGGGGGTAAGGGCGATTATCTTTTTGAAGGGGACCTTGACGGCACCGCCGGGTGAGTAGAAAATAAGGTTGCGATTGGTGACGTAGAGCGTCCCCACACCGCGACACTCCATGGTGCTTCTCTCGACGGGGCGTCCACGCATCCCCCCGGTGCGGTAGTAGACACCACGCATCACACGCACACTGATACCCTGGCTGCGGCCCACCCACTCGCGCACTATCTTCTCTTGATAGAGAGCAACGCCCTCGTAGGCCCACACCACTTGCTCTCCTTTGGCGAGAATGATCGGCGCCATGATAGTCGACGGAGGAAGGGCGCCGCGCTGTAAGCTCTTGAGAATGGTGGCTTGGTCAAGAGGCGAGAGGTAGATGTCGGCGAGGCGCTCCTGAGCCACCGGAAGGTAGCGTAGTACCTTTTGGCAGCGGGCCTCCACTCGTGGCAACTCCAGCCGGTCCTCACAATAGTCTATGATAAAAGAACGGATGAGCAGGCTGGCAAACTCATTGACCACCCCATCGGAGTTGACAGTTTCGTGGGCAACCCCTTGGGCAGCGAGCATGGAGAGAAGGTCGCTGACCAGACGCATTGATGAGGGGTGGTAGGGCGCCTGGAGGCTCTGGGTGAAATTGCGGATTTCTTGTTGCGCAATTTGCGCAATTTCATCTCTCGAAAGGTAGGCGTCGGTCTTTAGCGTAGCGAGCTTAGGGGCGAGGTCTTTGGCGGGGATGAGGCCAGAGAAGTAGTCGGCGATGAGCGTGGGGAGGGTAGCGAGCCCGTTGGAGTGGCTCGCTTCACACTCGCGATGCGCTCGCGAGAAGAGTCCGGCCGACTGGCCGCAGTAGCGACAATTTGGCATGTGGGATTGATTAAAAGTCGAGAATTCTCGAAAGAGGTCGAGAGCTTTCGAGAATCCTCGATTTGGAGAAATTAGGGAAAATGTCTGTAGGAGTCAGCGTGGCCGACTGCCTCGCCGCAGGGGGTTTATTCCTTGGCGAGGATGAGGGAGGAGCGTGGGGCGACGGTGAGGGTGCCACCAGCGGATGTGGAGAGGCCTTCGGCACACAGTTGGCCGTCATCAGCGATGACGAGCCAGGGTCCCTTGGCCACCTTGACCGTGCGGGCCTCGTCGGAGCCGTTGAAGATGAGCTTTATCTCGCGCCACGAGTCGCCGTTGGCATTGTTGAGGATGGAGTAGCTGATAAGATTGGGCTCTTCTACCTTGTCAAATTTTATATTCTTGGCAATATCTTCGGCCGAGGTCATGCGGAAGGCTGGATGTGCCTTGCGCAGCTTGATAAGCTCTTGGTAATAGTGGAATTGATCGGCATTCTTCGCCTTTAGGCTCCAATCGATAGCATTGATAGAGTCGGGGCTCTTGTAGCTATTGTGGACGCCCTTCTTATCGCGGAACACTTCCTCGCCGGCAAACATGAAGGGAGTGCCTTGGGAGGTGAAGACAATGGTCTGGGCCAGTCGGGCTGCACGCTGACGCTCGGCCTCGGTGGCGTCGGGCATCGAGATGGCCAGCTTGTCGGTCAGCATCAAGTCGTCGTGACAGGATACATAGTTGATAATCTGGGTGGGAGCGGATGCGTAGGCAAACTTGGAGTTGTTGCCCTTCGTATAATCCACCTGTGGGTGGGCCGTTGCGCCTACTATACCTATTTTGACAGTCTCTTCGAGGCCCGGCTTGCCGGTGGCAAAGCCGCGGTCCTTGGCGTCGGAGTAGTGGCCCTTCACTGCGTCGCGGATATCGTCGCTAAACACGGCGATGCCTTCCATCTTGGCAACGTTCTCCTTCAGAGCACGCTGGTCGACGGGGAGGGGAGAGTCGCCAGCCGTCCAGCCTTCGCCGTAGACAAAGATTGAGGGATTGACACGCGCGAGAGTGGCTGCCACAGAGTCCATCGTGGCGATGTCGTGGATGGCCATGAGGTCAAAGCGGAAGCCATCGATATGATATTCCTCCGCCCAATACTTGACGGAGTTGACGATATAGTCGTGCATCTGGCGGCGGTCGCTCGCTGTCTCGTTGCCACAGCCCGAGGCATCGCTATACGACCCGTCGGGACGATGACGATAGTAGTAGCCTGGAGCAGTGAGCGAGAAGTTGGAGTCGTCGTTGTTGGCTGTATGGTTGTAGACCACGTCCATCACCACTCCGATACCGGCCTCATGGAGCGCTTGGATCATCTCCTTCATCTCACGGATGCGAGTAGCAGGATTGGCGGGGTCGGTGGAGTAGGAGCCTTCAGGGGCGTTGTAGTTGTACGGGTCGTAGCCCCAATTGTACTGGTTGGCAGGGAGGTTGGCCTCGTCAACGCTATTATAGTCGTAGGAGGGGAGGATGTGCACGTGGGTTACACCCAGCTCCTTGAGGTGGTCGATACCTGTCTTAAGGCCCTCGGGAGATGTGGTGCCTTCCTCGGTCAAAGCGAGAAACTTGCCCTTGTGGACAATCCCCGACGAGGGGTGGACTGAGAAGTCGCGATGGTGCATCTCGTAGATGACGGCATCGGTGATGGAGGCCACCTCTGGACCGCGGTCGTCGGCCCACCCTTCAGGATTGGTGGTGGAGAAGTCGATGATGGCGGCGCGTTCACCGTTGGTGCCAACGGCCTTGGCCCACACTCCAGGGGTCTCCTGCAGCCAGCGCCCATCGTATTTTATCTGGAAGGTGTAGAATGAGCCGTAGAGCTGGTCAGGGACTGACGCAGTCCAGGTGCCACCCTCGGCAGCCTTCATCGTGAGGGTGTCGGTGGCAGCGGAGTTGCGGTCGGTGGGATAGAGCAGCACTCGGGCTTCTTGGGCCTTGGGCGACCAGAGACGGAAGTGGGTGCCGGCGTTGTCGACCGTTAGCTCGAGGTCAGCGCCATCGTAGGTGGGATAGGATGAGTAGTCGCCGTCGGGGTAAAGCTCTTGGGCCTTAGCGCCAGGCGCAAGGGTGAAGAGGGCGGCGGAGAGCAGGGTAGTGCTTGTGCACATTGTCTTGATAAGGTGGTACATTAATGTGAATAAATTTGGTAAGAAGTAAGTATGATATATTGGATATATTAATATATGTGTGCAAAATTACAACTCCCGCTTTATATTTACAAGCGAGGAGGGATAAAATTTAGATAAAAGGAGAGCCGCCCGTCACACTGGAGGCTGGTGAGGGGCGGCTCAGTAGCTTTTTAGCTCTTCAGCTTTTAAGGCTCTCGCGAAGCTCTAAAATGAGTAGGAGATGCCGATGGAGGGTACCAGAGCGTGGAGCTTGTAGTCGGCAGTAAAGGTGCCTTCAGCAGGCAGTCCGAGAGCTGGCACTTTTGCTGCCAGGAAGTCGGCATAGCGGCCAGTAGCGTTGTCGATGCCACAGCCGTGGACATACATAAAGGCGAGGTCGATCGACAGGCGAGGAATAGGACGGAACGAGAAACCGCAGCTGGGCTCAATCTTGGTCATACCGGGTGTCTCAGGGTTGTAGTATTCGTCGTTGCAGGGGGTGGTGTCGATCATCAGACCACAACGCACGTCGAAGCGCTCCGTCAGGGCATACTGAGCACCGAGGTGCCAACACCAGGCGTTCTTGTAGTCCTTAGTGAGATGCTGGTCGAAGGCACTGAGCTGGTCGCTAAGGAATTCGATATCGAGCACCTTATAGGCTTTCCAGCCGGTGAGCTGGGCGTCGAAGGCCAGGGTGAGCTTCTCGATAGGCTTGTAGGATACACCCATTGTCAAAACGTAGGGACATGGCATCTCAGCCTTGAAATTGCTCTGGTTGAGCAGGTCGAGGTCGCTTTCGAGAATCGACTTGGCGATGGCGTTGGCATAGGTGATTGTGGCCTCGCCTGCCTTCACCTTCATCATCATCTTTGAGCGGAAGTCTACGCCAAAGGTGAGCTTGGAGTTGACCTCATACATGGCTCCGATGTTGTAGCCCAGGGCGATATCGGCCGTGCCGTTAAGGTTGGCCGAGGCGGGGGTGGTGTTGCCAAAACGGTATTCAGGGTCAAGGCCCATCTGCGACGAGGCGCCAGTGGCGGCGAGCACAGCCAGCATGCGGTCCATGGTGGAGGCTGACACGAGGCCCTTATTGAGGTTCACATCGCCCCAGGTGATCATCAGGCCAGCGCCCACCGAGAGTTTAGGCATTATCTGCCATGAGAAGGTGGGCTGGATAGTGTAGACCTTGAGGTCAACGCTCTGGTTGAGCACAGCTCCTGGCCAGTTGTCGGTCCAGTTGATGCTGCTACCATAAGGGGTATAAATAGACACTCCAGCGTATAGATTGTCGTAGATACGGAAACCGGCGTTGATGGCCAGCGGGGTGCTGACACCGTTTTCGGTGGTGTATTTGGAGCCTTCGTAGGTGGCGGTAGCCGTAGCCTTGATGCCAGTGACGGTGGCGGTGAGGTCGAGAGTCTTGTCGGAAAACGCCATCGCGGCTGGGTTGAAAATCATGCTCTCTGCTCCGAGCTTCATAGCCACGCCTACGTGGCCCATGCCATTTTGCTTGGCGCTAAGAGTGTTGATCTGATAGCCTTCGGCGTGGGCCGAGAGGAGGGTTGTGGCAGCCACCACGGCTGCGGTCAGTCTTCTTTTTAACATTGATATAAGATACTATTTATTGGTTACAGGCTGCAAAGGTAGTGATTTTTGCACAAATGAGAACAATATTGTGCTATTTTTCCACACTTTTCGATAGAAAAATGGATATTAGGGGCGTGCAATCATCAAAAATGCTTAATTTTGCAATTCTATTTGAAACCGCCCCCATAGGGGGTAGCCATATAAAAAATATACATTATATAATCATTAGCTTATTAGAGACATGGCCACAGAAGAAGAAAAATCTACTCAAGACAATCGACCCCTCAACTTCGTTGAGCAGATAGTATGGGACGACCTGCAGGCAGGCAAGAATGGAGGCAGACTCAACACACGCTTCCCGCCCGAGCCCAACGGCTATCTCCACATAGGCCATGCCAAGGCTATTTGCATGGACTTTGGGGTGGCTGAGAAGTTTGGTGGCACGTGCAACCTCCGTTTCGACGACACCAACCCCGTGAAGGAAGATGTGGAGTATGTCGACGCCATTCGCGACGATATCCACTGGCTCGGCTTTGACTGGGGCGATCGCGAATACTATGCCAGCGACTACTTTCCAAAGCTCTACGACCTCGCATGCCGTCTGATACGCGAAGGCAAAGCCTACGTTGATGACCAGACCTCGGAGCAGATAGCCGAGCAGAAAGGGACGCCCACAGAGCCTGGCAAGGAGAGCCCTTATCGCAACCGCACTCCAGAGGAAAACCTCGACCTCTTCCAGAGGATGAACGCCGGCGAATTTCCCGACGGCTCGCGTGTGCTTCGCGCCAAGATTGATATGGCCTCGCCCAATATGCACTTCCGCGACCCCATCATGTATCGTATCATATCTACGCCCCACCACCGCACGGGCACTACATGGCGAGTCTACCCGATGTATGACTTCGCCCACGGCCAAAGCGACTACTTTGAGGGCGTGACCCACTCGATATGCACACTGGAATTCGAGGTGCACCGCCCACTCTATGAATACTTCGTCAAGGAACTGGCTGACGAGAGCTACTGCCCACGCCAGATAGAGTTTAACCGCCTCAACCTTACCTACACTGTGATGAGCAAGCGCAAACTGCTCCAGCTTGTAAAGGAAGGCTTGGTGGCAGGTTGGGACGACCCCCGCATGCCCACCATCTCGGGTCTGCGTCGTCGCGGCTTCACACCTCGCTCTGTGCGCAACTTTGTAGACAAAATCGGCTATACTAAATATGAGGCTCTCAACAGCATTGCGCTGCTGGAGCATGCCGTGCGCGAAGACCTCAACGCTGTGGCTACCCGAGTGATGGCAGTGATGAATCCCGTGAAGGTGGTAATCACCAACTATCCCGAAGGGCAGGTGGAGATGGTAGAGCTGGAAAACAATCCCGAAGACCCAACGACCGGCACCCACCAAATGCCTTTCAGCCGCGAACTCTACATAGAGCGCGAGGACTTCATGGAGAATCCTCCCAAGAAATTCTTCCGTCTGGCTCCCGACGGCGAGGTGCGTCTTAAGGGCGCCTATATCGTGAAGTGTACGGGGGTTAAGAAGGATGCTGATGGCAACATCGAGGAAATCTATTGCACCTACGACCCCGAAACCCGCAGCGGCCTCCCCGGCAGCATGCGCAAGGTGAAAGGCACGCTCCACTGGGTGTCGGCTCCTCATGCCGTCGACGCCACAGCGCGCCTCTACGACCGTCTATTTAGCGTAGAGAACCCCGCCGCAGAGACCGAGCGCGACTTCCGCGAGCTCCTCAACACCGATTCGCTCAAGGTGGTGGAGGGCATCAAGGTTGAGCCTTTCCTGGCCGAGCATGGCGTGGAGGCTGGACGCCCATTCCAGTTCCAGCGCATTGGTTACTTTACTCCCGACCTCGACTCTACGCCCCAACATCTCATCTTCAATCGCACGATAGCTCTCAAGGACAGCTGGGAGAAGGAACAGAAGAAATGAAAGCCGACGACCCTACACGCAACGATAATAGTCCTGACGACGGCACGGATGGCGGCGGCGAGCGTCGCCGCCTCTATCAAGCCTTTCGCGAGGAGTTGATGAGCCATGGCGCTCCAGGCTTCTACGAGGAGGGCGATCTGATCGACATCTTTGACTACGCCGCTGATATCAACGACGACTACGTAAGGATGGAAGTGCTGCTCTGCGCGGCGCGTATCCATCCCCATAGCGCAGCGCTTGCCGAGCGCAAGGCCTACTACTATTATGAGTTGGGCAACGACGAGGCAGCGCTGGCGGCCATCAAGCAGGCGCCAGAGGCGTCGGTGCTACGCCGCCTGCTTGAGCTCCGCCTTGACGACGACCTCGAGGTTGACACAGAGGAGACTCTTTCGAGCCTCTTGGCACAGACCGTCAGCTTTGAGGACGAGGAGCTGATACGGCTCGTAGATATGGCTCGCGAACTCAATTGCTACTCATGGCTCAAGGATAACTTTGAGAAGATAAAGGCCCACACCGACTTCCCTCAGGCGTTTATCTACGAGCTGGTGTCGGTGGCCGAAGGAGAAGGTGATTATGACTTTGCTCTCCAGCTCATTGAGGAACTGACGATGCTGGAGCCTTTCAATACTGAATTTTGGGTAATGCTCGCCACTGGCTTCTCGCAGTATCCTCAGCATGAGGACCTTGAGAAGGCATTGCAGGCCATCGACTATGCCTTGGCCATCGATCCTAAGATGGCTGATGCGCTGATGCTGCTATCGGATATACGCCATGTGAAGTGGTGTAACGACAACGCTGAGCTGCCACCCAGCGCCATCTCGGAGGTGGAGCTGACGCCGATACTCACCCCGATGCGCGACGCTATGCGCTCTCATCCCCAAAACCAACAGGTGATGCTCAGGCTGTCGCGCCTTCTGATAGTCCACGGTCGCCAGGACGAGGTGGATGAGGTGATGAGCCGTTTTGCCGACGCAAATCCAGATGTGCAGATTGGCCCTATGCTCGATGTGTGGTGTATGTGGGCACAGCAATCGGTGATGCTCGACCCTACCTATCGAGTGACGGCCGATATGCTGCTGGCCTTTGAACGCAACTTCGTCATGCCGCGCAACGACCTCTACTACGAGACTTTGTATCGCACAGGCCACTACACGGAGGTGGTAGAAGGATATGAGAAATCCTATGGGTCGAAGCACGATGGTGCTCCCATGACCCATACCTTTGTCTATATGCTTGCGTTGCTGCGTCTCAAGCTCTATAAGAACATCGACTTGCTCGTGGGCTATCTCATTGAAAAGAGTGGCGAGGTGACGGCCGACTTTGCCACCCTGCTTCAGGGCTCAACGATGGGCGCCGTGGCCCAGATGGTGAAGAACGCTATGGACAAAAATGGCCTCAATCGTCTCAATGGCTTAATGCTCGACGCCATCGATCCTCTCACCACCCCATAACTCATCGGCCAACGCATTAGCGGCTCGCTCCCCATCGATGGCCGCTGACACGATACCACCAGCATAGCCGGCACCTTCCCCTGCGGGATAGAGGCCGGCTATCTCTATGTGGGAGAGGGTCAACGGGTCGCGAGGGATGCGCACGGGCGACGAGGTGCGGGTCTCGTCGCCGATGAGGGTGGCCTCGGGGGTAAGAAACCCGCGATTCTTGCGGCCAAACTCCTCGAGGGCGTCGCGCAGACGCGAGGCTATCTCGGGTGGCAGCAGGTGGTCGATGCGTGCTGGGTGGATGCCAGGAGCGTAGGAGGTGGAGGGGAGAGTAGTGGAAGGGCGGCGAGCCACAAAGTCGGTCATGCGCTGAGCCGGGGCGTTCTGGCTGCCATCGCCACTGTCGGCAAAGAAGCGCTGCTCGATGGCCTCTTGATAGCGCATCATCTTGAGTTCCTCAGGGCCACGGCCATCGTTGGGCACATCTTCAGGAAGCACCTCCACAACCATCCCCGAGTTGGCCCAGCGGGTACCACGATTGGAGGGCGACATGCCGTTGACCACCATCTCGCCGGGAGCGCTGGCCGCAGGGACGATGAAGCCACCAGGGCACATGCAGAAGGAATAGACAGCGCGCCCATCGATGCGCGTCAAGAGGGTGTATTCGGCTGGAGGCAGGTAGCGACCACGCCCCTCGGGGCTATGGTAGCGCACGCGGTCAATCACCTCCTGGGGATGCTCAAGGCGCACGCCCACCGCTATCCCTTTGGGCTCGAGTTTGACGCCTCGGCGGAGGAGCATGTGGTAGACATCGCGGGCAGAGTGGCCCGTGGCCATCACCACTGGTCCCCGTAGCTCTTGGCTTCTGGCTGTCACTACGCCTACTGCGCGGCCATCCTCAAGCAGAAGGTCGGCCACACGCTCACCGAAGCGCACCTCGCCCCCACAACGCTCTATGGTCAGACGGATGGCCTTTATCACCTCGGGGAGACGGTCGGTGCCGATATGTGGATGGGCATCGACGAGTATATCCTCAGAGGCGCCATGCTGGTGGAGGATCTGAAGCACCTTGTCGACCGACCCACGCTTCTTGGAGCGGGTGTAGAGCTTTCCATCAGAGTAAGCGCCAGCCCCTCCCTCGCCAAAGCAATAGTTGGAGTCGGGGTCTACGGTTCCCTCGCGAGCTATGCGTGCCAAGTCGCGTCGTCGGCTGTCGACGTCCTTACCTCTCTCGAGTAGAATGGGCTTTACGCCGCGCTGTATGAGCCTGAGGGCAGCGAAGAGACCAGCCGGACCTGCGCCCACTACGATTGCCTGAGGAGCATCCTTGGGCAGAGGGTTGAAGGCCTCGGGGCACGCCAGAGGGTCGGAAGCCACAGGCTCTCCGTCGAGCCAAAGGCGTAGGGTCAGTCCCACCATCACTTGGCGCTGGCGAGCATCGATGCTTCGCTTGGCTATCTTGAGCGAGGAGATGCGCTCGGGGTGTATCTTGAGCACCTTGGCGGCTTCTTGGCGCAGGAGAACTGGAGTGGCCGCCACTTTGGGCGTGGTGCGGAGCTGGATTTCGGTCATGGCTTTTGGGGATTGGGGGTGAGTGTGCGTTCGTGGCGACGCATTTCGATACGGAGAGTGACAACGGCCACCACAAAGGCTATGAAGTCGCTACCAGTCATGGAGGCCCACACGCCATCCACACCATAGTAGCGGGGAATGATTATCAAGAAGGGGATGAGGAATATGAGCTGGCGCGTCAGGGAGAGGAAGATGGAGAGCTGAGGCTTCCCGACGCTTTGGAAGTAGTTTTGGATTACGATTTGGCAGCCCACCACGGGGTAGCAGATAAAGTAGATGCGGAAGCCTCGTCGAGCGATATCGATAAGCGTTGGGTCGGTAGTGAATAGGCGGCTGATGGAGTCGGGGAAGAGTTCGGTGACAACCCATCCCACGAGAGTGATGGCCACGCCGAGCCAGATGCCGATGCGGAGGGTGCGCTTCACACGGTCCCATTGGCCAGCGCCGTAGTTGAAGCCCAGGATAGGCTGCATGCCTTGGGTGATGCCAAACACTATCATCACGAAAAACATGGTGGTGCGATTGATGATACCGTAGGCGCCCACGCTGAGATTGCCGGCGGCAGCTCCATAATCGAGCAGGGCCTTGTTGATGAATATCACCACCACGCAGGCACAGACGTTCATCAGAAAGGGGGAGAGACCGATGGCGTAGATACGCTTGATGATGCCGAGCGTCAGCCAGCGGTTGTGGCGCTTAAAGTGGATAAAGCTGCGTGGGGAGAGGAAGTGGCAGAGCACCCAGACGAAGGCCACCGTCTGACCGCACACCGTAGCCCAAGCGGCTCCTCGGATACCCCAGTCGAGCGAGAAGATGAAGATAGGGGCGAGGATGAGGTTGACCACCACAGAGATAAGGGCCGAGATCATGGCTTTCTTGGGGTAGCCAGTGGCGCGCATCAGGTTGTTGAGCCCAATGAAGACGTAGGCTATCGGTGTGCCATAGAGTATTACCTCCATAAACTCGTGGGCATATGGAATAGTCTCTTCGGTGGCGCCGAAGAAGTAGAGGATGGGGTCGAGAAAGATGAGGGTCAGCGATCCAAAGACCATGGCGTGGATGAGGCAGAGGATCATGACGTTGTTGACCACATCAGTGGCACGCGAGATGTTTTTCTGGCCCAGAAAGATGGATGAGATGGTGGCGCCACCCACGGCTATCAGCATACAGAAGGCCGCTATGAGGTTCATCAGTGGGAAGGTGATGGCGAGGCCTGCGATGGCCATAGCTCCCACACCGCGCCCTATGAAGATGGAGTCGATGATGTTGTAGAGCGAGGTGGCCACGCTGGCGATGATGGCAGGCACGGAGTATTGCACCAGCAGTTTGCTGATGGCGTTGGTGCCGAGGGTCATCGGTGATTGAGCGTTGTTACCGGGAGCAGTGGCCATGCATTTCTTTACTTTAGGATATAACGCATGAGGCGGGCGGGTTGTTGTTATCCTTCGAAGAAGTGGTGGCGGATGGAGTCCATGAATGGAGTAAGAGCAGCATCGCCGTTAGAGCTGGCATAGCTGACACATAGGCGTCGCTTGGCACGCGAGATGGCCACGTAGAATTTGCGGGCCTCTTCGAGATACTTCTGGTCATGCTCCTCGCGGCGAGGGCCCTTGAACTGGTCGGCGTGGCAGTGGTCGTACCACACGTTCCAGAAAGGGTAATGACCCTTAGAGGCGTCGAGCACCACCACGTTGTCAAACTCCAGGCCCTTGCCCTTGTAGACGGTCATGATATAGACGCGGTCTTGGAGGAGCGATTCTGAGTTGACAAGGTCGCCCTCGTTGAGCGAGGCCGTGATGTCGTAGATGTGGGCTGAGATCTGGTCGTAGAGCGATTCGCAGCGCTCGGGGTCGATCCATTCGCTTTGGATATAGCGCAGGAAGATGTCAAATTTTGGTCCGAGGTCCTTTATGAGCTGCTGTTTGAGGAGCGTTTGATACATATCGGCTAGCTCATCGGCTATGGTGCGATGGAGTTGGGAAGTGGGGGTGAAGAGATAGCTGCGCACATTGTCGATAAGCGGTCGAAGCACGTCGAGGCGAGCCATTACGTTGATCGTCTTGGCCTCTTGGCGAAAGGCTGCTTGCTGGGCGAGCTTGGGCTCCATGGCGCCGATGCAGTAGTGGATAAGGGCCTCTGTTGCTTCGATGTCTTCGTTGGCCAGGTGGGAGTTTTGACCTTCGAGCCCCAGCTCGGTGAGAAGCGAGGCCAGCTTGTAGCTCTTGAGTCCTGGGTGGACACACTTTATAATATGGAGAGAGTCGTAGATGTCGTAGTCCACTTGCTCTCCGAGGTCGCGCTCTATGTTGTGGCGCAGGATAAGGTAGTCAAACGTGATGTTGTGGCCCACAATGGGGAGGTCGCCGAGATAGTCGATGAGGCGCTCAAGGCCTTCGGCGCGGTCAAGGTGGTGCTCCGTGGCGTAGCGCACGAGGAGGGGGTTGGGGATGTCGCCGAGCATCTCTGGGATTTCTCGGTCGGTGTGGAGTAGGAGGTCAATCTCGCTGCCGGGAACGCGCCGGCCACATCGGAGCTTGTAGGCCGCCACCTGCACCACATCGTCCTCCAGGACGTTGAGACCGGTGGTCTCTGTGTCGAGCACCACCATCTCCCCTTGGGTCAGCGCCGTGTAGAAGCGCTGGAGATAGCTCTCGCCTGATGGCCCTGAGAGGAGGTCGCTGGGCGTCATCATCATGGCCTTGAGTTTGCCCACGAGCGAGCGGCCCAGTCCAAGCGAGGGTACAGCCTTCATGCCGTAGAGGAGGCGCACCCAGCCCATGTAGTTAAAGTCGTTGACCAGCACAGTATAGAAGGCTGTCAAGGTCTTATAGCTTGCGCTCTTAAACATGTCGGTGCCCGATATCTTGAAGTGGGTGATGCCTTTGGCTGTGAGGAGCTGGCTTATGTTGTCGGCGTCCATATTGCGAGTGACCAGGATGGCCAGACGCCCCTCGTCGTCGAGGCTGAGATAGTGGCTTATCATGCCCGCGATGCGGTCATACTGCATATCCACCGTTGGGCTGGATGTCAAGATAAGGTCGAAGCGCTCCTTGGGCCTCTTGTCGAGCGACTGGGGTAGAAGCTCGCGGTCTACGCCAAGCTCCGAAGCGGCGTAGTCGTTGCAGACGTTGAGCAGGTATTGCGGGGAGCGATAGTTATTGCCCAGACTCATTATGTGGCCCTCACAACGCCCTTTGAGCATCTGGAGGATGCTCAGCTTGGCGCCCATAAACGAGAAGATGGCCTGCTGCTCATCGCCGAGATACATTACCGTGTGTCCCTCTACGTCGGTGGCCGTCAGCAGGTCAATGATGGCCATCTGGAGGCTGTTGAGGTCTTGCACCTCATCGACCTGTATCCAGGGGAAGCGGCGATGGTCGGGGGTGCGGAGCATGTGGTCGTAGGCCAGCACGAGCATGTCGGAGAAGTCGATGATGTTGCGTCGAGCCTTGTAGTCCTCGTAGAGGAGAGCAAAGAGAGCCTGTGTCTCAGGATCTGCTTGAGAGCGGCGGAGGGGATGGAGGCGCTGAGGGTCAAACTCGGCTTGCGCAGCCCTTTTGTAGGCCTCAATGGCCATACGCGAGCTCATTTTTACTGATTGGGGATGGCCCAAGCGCGTCTGTTTGATATATGTGGCCACTTCGTCAACAGCTTGAACCAAGTAGCGCACCGTGGTAGCGGCGCCGCGAAAGTATTTTGAGTCGATGGTCGTCATTATGTCCATCTGCTCGTCATCGTCGATGATGCTGGTATTTTCGGCCACGATGGCATTACTAAATATATAGCGGGAGCAATAGCGGTGGATGTTGCCCACAAACACCTCGCGAGCCTCTTCGCCCACCTTCTCCTCCACGCGATGGCGCATGCCACGCGAAGCGCGGTTGGTAAACGTCAGGCATAACATCTGGTCGAAGGTGACGTTGTGGAGGGTGTGGGCCTCCACAATGCGCTGAGCCAGGATATCTGTCTTTCCACAGCCGGGAGGGGCGAGCACAAGGTAGTAGCCGCCATGGGCGTCAATTGCTGCTTGCTGTTGAGCGTCGTAGACTTTCAATTCTTTTGGAGGGGATTAAAAGGGTAAAAGCTAAAAAAGGGTAAGGATTTAGTCGTCGAGGGCGAGGCGGAGGCCTATCTGCTTGCTGCGGTAGGATGGGTTGAGGGAATTGCGCTTCGTGGTGCGGCAGGCTATTGCTTTGTCATTGTAGCTGCCGCCGCGTACCACCCTGGCCGTCCCTGTTGTTGGCCCTTGGGGATTGGTGTGGCTTAGGCCTATTGCATAGGAGTTGAAATACCAGTCGCTACACCATTCGGCCACGTTGCCGCTCATGTCGTAAAGACCAAGCAGATTGGGCGCCAGTTGCCCTACAGGCTGCGTGGATCCATGGGCGTTGTCTTTATACCAGGCGTAGAGGTAGAGCTGGTCGTCGTCGGCGCCAGAGTAGCGCGTGGGGAAGGGGTTGTCCACGCCGCCACGGGCAGCCAGTTCCCACTCAGCCTCGGTGGGGAGGCGCAGCGAGAGGCCAGTCATGCCATTAAGACGCTCCAGAAATACTTGACATTCCTCCCACGACACTCGCTCCACCGGCCGCTGAGGGTCGGGGAAGTGGCTGGGATTTGCGCCCATCACGGCCTCCCATAGCTGCTGAGTGACGGGGGTAGTGGCTATAAAGAAGGGGTAGAGCGTCACCTCCACCGAAGGCTTCTCGTCGAAGGCCGCTGCGAGGCCCTGCTCGGGAGTGGCCCCCATGGCAAATGCGCCGCCACGTACGCGGCGCAGGGTGAAGCTTACGCCAGCGGCTTCGTAAGTACGCTCGTCAGAAGGGGGTGGTGGTGCTATCTCAAGGTCGAAGCGTATTGATGGCTTCGCATCTTCTTCTTGCTTGAGGGTTTCGTCGTTGATTCGCTCCACTACCCCTTCAATCTCGCTGCCAATCTCCTCAGAGGTCCAGCCAAGGCCGAGAGCCAGCGAGCCAACCACGTATTGGGCCAAGGTCTCTTCGAAGCCCATCACTGTGTTGACCTCGTGGACCATAGCCTTGACGATAAGGTGACGGTCGGGGGCGAAGTTGAGTGTGGCGTCATACATCTCCTCCGTCTTACCGGCCTTGATCATCTCGCGGAGGATACGGCGGTATGCCGGTTTCCCAAAGGCGCGGAGGTCGGAAAGCATGTTGACGAGCCGTTGGGTCTTGATTCCTTCAAGGCCAAGCTTGCTGATAGACGCGCGTATGCCGTTTTCGAGGGTCATTTAGAGCTTGAAGATGCGTTCCATTCTGGTCCATTTCTCGGTGGATGTGGCGTTGGGGTCAGCCCCTTGGAGACGCGCCACGTGGGCTTCCCATTCGGCTTGCTGGGGCAGCCGCGCCAGGCGTGCGTTATCACGTTCCCAGTCAAAGTCGTCGGTGGTCTCCATTATCATCACTACGTGGGTGCCGAGATGGAAGATTTGCATGTCGGTGATGCCCACTTCGCGGATGCCTTCTTTGATGATGGGCCACACGCGAGAGTGTTCTTCGCAGTAAGCGCGGATTAGCTTCTCGTCGTTGGGGAGCTGGAGGTATTGAATGAAGCGTTGCATTTTTTTGGGAGGGGATTAAAAGGGTAAAAGCTAAAAAGGTAAGAGAGGGTAAAAGCTAAAAAGGGTAAGAAGTTAATGGAGGAGGACTTTTTGGGCGTGGGAGCCTTGGCGCTTGATGTAGAGGCCAGGAGAGGGTGAGACGGTGGAGGAGAGTAGGCATCCGTTGAGGTCGAAGTAGAACGCTGGGTCTTCATCGCTGTCTTGGAGGATAGTGGTGATGGCCGAGCCGCCAGCCACCTTGGCTGTAATCACTCCGTCGGGGCTTTCTTGGATGTCGGTGATGGGAAGGCCGAGGTCGTCGCCTGCCCAGGAGAGGAGGGCAGGAGTGGTGGTAGCCGTCAGCTCAGTGACGCCCTGCGTGCCGGGAAATGGGTAGCCAGCGGCCACTGTCAGGTTGCTGCTGTAGGAGCCGCAAGCCTCCACAAGGTCTATGCCCTGATGGGTCTTATCTTTGTTGGCCACGTTGTTATACCACGTCGTGGCATCATAGTCGATGTGCCACACGAGCATACCGTGGCCAGGGATATATTCGTCCCAGCCCTTTTGCTGGCGATTTTCGAGGACGAAAAATTCTGTGTCGCTCACCCTCAGCATATACGCCTCGCCGCCGTCGGTGAGCGGCGCCATCTCGATGTCGCATGGGCCAGTGATGAGCTGGAGGTCCATCCAGCCGAGGGCAAAACGCTCGAAGGCCGATGGGATAGGGGGCGTCTTGCTGTCGTTGTTGTAGATGCCTATGTCCATCACGTCGTAGTAGCGCGGAGTGTATGAGCCGTTGGTGTCGTAGGTGGAGTAGACATCGGCGAGGCCAAGGCCGTGCATAAATTCGTGGACGAAGGTGCCTATGCCGTCATACTCGCCGCCGTCGAGCTCGTTGATGACGGTGTAGGAGTTTACGGAGACGTTGCCCAGGCGCACGCCCGTGCGGTTGTAGTTGTTGTTGCTGTATTTATCAAACGTGATGAGGTAGCTCTTGGGAAGGATAGCGTCGGAGGAGCCGTGGCCTGAGTATTCCGATTCGCCTGCGAAGATTATTACCACGTCGTCCACGAGCCCCGACTTGTTTGAGTCGTAGTTCTTGAAGGTAATCTCGTCTTGCATCGCCTTGACAGCCTCAATCACCATATCGCCACAAGCTTGGTCTACGCCCAGCGAGTTGTTGCCACCATAGTAGGCGCGGTCGTTTTCCAGCTCCACCACTCCGTAGAGGTCGAAGATGGGTGTGAAGCGCCCATTGGAGGCTGCTACAAAATAATCGCGCACGCTGCCAGTGGCGCCATTTTCCGAGTAGCCTTCTTGGTTGAATTTAGCGTCGAAGTGCTCCTTCACTTTCTCGATATCGTCGGAGAAGGCCACGTCTTGAAAGGTTACGAAGATTACAGGGAAATGTTTTGTGCCGATACAGGGGCAATTGAAATAGCTTATCTTGCCTACGCCGTCGCTGGCCGTCACCGTGGTGGTCTGGGCCTGTGCGGGGATGGCGCTGAGGATAGCGAGGGCTAATAGGAGGTGTGATGGATGGTTCATGGATGTTGAGCAATGGTAGATTTTTGGGAGGCTAATTTACTACTTTTCTTTGATACTGCCAATCTCTTTCGGCCATTTGCAGGGATTTTCTTATATTTGCACCATTAATCTCTATATCTCCATGAAGCATTACAGCTACTTCAATCGGGCGCTGATGGCGCTCTTAGGCACATCGGCCATGACAACACTGGCGCAGGATAGGCCCAACATCATAATGTTTATCGTCGACGATATGGGACTGATGGACACCTCGGTGCCATTCGACGTTGACTCTCTTGGCGAGCCTATCCGCCAGCCGCTCAACGACCTATATCGCACCCCCTCAATGGAGCGACTGGCCGAGCAGGGCACACGTTTCACGACGTTTTACGCCATGACCGTCAGCAGCCCCTCGCGATGCTCGTTGCTTACAGGGCAAAACTCCGCGCGCCATCACGTCACCAACTGGATACGTTCGGAGGAGAAGAACACCGACGAGTATGGCCCTGAGGCGTGGCGCTGGGAGGGGCTAAGCCGAGCCGACTCGCTCTACCCCGACTTGCTGCGCGAGGCTGGCTACCACACCATCCACATCGGAAAGGCCCATCTGGCTCCCATCGGATATGAAGGGGAGTGGCCCCAGGCGCTGGGGTTTGATGTCAACATAGCAGGCTCAAGCATAGGCGAGCCGGGGAGCTATAGCGGGGAGAACGGCTACGGACTGTATGGTGGCACACGTTCGAGAGCCGTGCCCGACCTGGAGAAGTATCATCACACATCGACCCATCTCACCGAGGCTCTCACACTCGAGGCTATCGAGCAGATAGAGGAAGCTGTGAAGCTGGGAAGACCGTTCTATTTGAATATGAGCCACTACGCCGTCCACAATCCTTTTGAGCGCGACCCTCGCTATGAGACCAATTATACAGCGATAGCCGACTCGCTGGGGCTATCGCCACAGGCGGTCGGCTATGCTACGCTCATCGAGGGGATGGACTCGTCGTTGGGTCAGATAATGGATGCTCTTGAGGCGCTGGGCATCGCTGAGCAGACACTCATCTGCTTCGTTGGCGACAATGGCGGCGATGCGCCGCTGGGAGGCGGTGCCGACTGGGCTTCGTCGGCGCCGTATCGCGGTAAGAAAGGAGCGGAGTTTGAGGGAGGCAGCCGTGTGCCTATGATAATGGCATGGGCGCGGCCATCAACCGAGGCGGCCGTGCAGCAGCGGTTGCCCATACGGCAGGGGGCAGTGCAGACCCAGCTTGCCACGATAATGGACTTTTATCCTACGCTGCTTGAGGTGGCGGGGGTTGAGATGCCAGCAGGGAAGGTGATCGATGGAGAAAGCCTGGCCACGTTGCTGGCTCAGCCTTCCGATGCAGAGAGGCGACGCGAGGTGCTTCTCCACTTTCCCCATGAGCATCGTGGGAGCTACTTCACGGCTTATCGCCAAGGCGATTGGAAGATAATCTATCGCTATCATCCAGAGGTGTCGGGGTTGCCAGAGGTTAGTCTCTACGACCTGCGCACCGACCCGTATGAGCATCACGACCTTGCCGCAGAGCGTCCCGAGATGGTAGAACAGCTCTTGCCCGAGCTCCGCTCGCGCCTCGCAGAGCAAGGAGCCCAGCTCCCCCGCTAACCCCCATAGGGTCCTGCGGCCATCACTGGGAGGGGCGGATCGCCATGCCGCCCTCTGTAGGCGTTGCCGTCAGCCGACATCGTAGGTTGGGCAGCTTGCCCGACCGCCCAGGCGATGCTAACCTATGTAGTGCGGTTGCCTCAACCGCCCATGTTTCGCGGCTGCCTCAGCCGCACTACATAGCCGCATGGGCACTTTTGACTTTTGCCTCTTGCCAGCTTATCCCAGCTCTATCAGCTCTTGGAGCGTTGCGTCGAAGAAACCTTCTGGGAAGTCGGTAGCGAAGCGACCATCTTTCTTTAGCTCTACACGCAGGAAGTCCTGATTGATGGCTCCCTTGTAATATATAGCCACATCGTCGTTGGAGATTCTTTTCTTCATCACCTCATACTGGAGTCTATTGATGAGATGCTCGCAATGCGTTTCAATCAGCACTTGGCGCCCTGCTTTGGCAACGTAAGCAAAAAACTCCCCAAGGCGAGCCTGCGCAGCTGGATGAAGATGAAGCTCCGGATTCTCAATCATTATCATATCATCGCGCTGAGCCCGCAGGCAAAGGATCACAAGCCTTGCCACGCTGCTAATACCTACCCCGAGCTGAGAAGGAGCGAGATGGTCGATTTTGCCAGCCTTGTATTCTGTCTTCACTTGATTGGCCGTGACAGTTTCAGTGGTTACCTCAAATTCTTGGCCGGTGATATAGGACAGCCAAAACTCCACCTGGGCACCCAGTGTGGTCCATTCTTGATAGCGCACCACTTCGGGCGTCAACGAACGGCTTTTCTCGTTCTCAAACGTCCCCATTAGAAAGTCGCCAAACACGCCGCATTTAAATGACTGTGACACTGGCTCGATATTCTTAAAAGCCAAGCGGTTGGCGTTGAGATAATACACGTTTCTTTCCAACTCGAGGCCCATATTGAAGTCTTCTCGCTGGCCCGCTCCATCGGGTCGACCAGTATACTGCCACCATTTCTCCCCGTTCTCCAGACGAATAGAGTATTCTTTGGCGTTGTTGAGGCGATTTCGGAGGGCTTCGAAAGAGAAGTCCATCCCTAGCCCCGACATCTCAAGAAGTAGGCGCGAGGGAGCGCTCAAGGCGTTTAAGCAAGTCAAAATTGCCTGAAAACAACTTGACTTACCCGTAGAATTGCATCCCGTCAACACTGTTAACGGACGTAGCTCCATGTCTACCTTGCCTAAGCACTTAAAATTGTTTATTTCTATTTTATCTATCATGAGGGGTCTTCTTCTTGGCAAATTTCGTTTAACAATGCCTCAGCGTCTTCATAACGCGCTATGACGTTGGGCGTGGCGTCAACAGCTCCACCAAATCGTGTCAGATAATCATTCGTAGCTTTATATTGCTTAACAAGCTGCTTAGCACGTTTAGGACGTTGCGCTACTTCTGGATTTGCGAAGAGGTACATCAACATCTCAAACAAAGGCATATTGATAGGGCGGCGTCTCACATCCTTTGGAGGAAATCGGAAAGCGTCTTGACCTAAGATCTTGCGACAGCTTTTCATCGAGCGCTCCATGGCTTCTTGGCATAGGTGGAAAATCTCGTCATCGGCATTCGAGTTGAGAAACATCATCATCTTAGCCAAGAAATCATCTATATCGCTTTTGTAATCTATAGGCCTTCCGTTTTGCGCCTCAATTTTATCTGGGAATTTTCTCCATAGATAAAAAGCTATTGCGCGAAGCACCAGATATCGATCCTTCATATGCTTGGCGCTCACGCCGTCAACAGCCTTCTTGAAATAATCAGCTTTTGCAATCCCATTAATTAGCGCAGTGGCTTTTCCACCATACAGGGCGTTGCGCATCTCTTGGTTGTTGAGCTTAGTGCCTCCACGGTTGACGCGGTCAAAGATATCATACTTTACCCGTTCAGGCGTAGGGGGCTGAATGATATAAAACTGCAGCTGATAATCTTCAAACACGCCTTGCATCTGAGAGTCAAGTTCTACGAAACGCTTCCAGTTAAGCTCTGGGAGCATCTTTAAGTCGCGAAGTTCAAGGTCGTTGTTGAGAAACTTCAGTATTGCCGTAATCCTCTGACGTCCGTCCACCACCTGCTTTCTCCCATCGGGGAGTTCAAAAAGATAAATGATAGGCAGAGGAATACCCATAAGGATTGACTCGATGAGTTCGCATTCTTGACGATGCTTCCACACATTGTTGCGCTGGAAGTCGGGATTGAGGATCAACTCCTTCCTCACCTCAATAAGGCGACGTAAATGAACTGCAGAGAATTGAGCCTTCTCCACTCTCACTTTAGCGTTGGGATACACCTTCTCGGAAGAGCCATTTAGGCCCACCATTGATTCCAGTTCCTTATCGTTGAGTTGCTGTGCCATAATGGGTATGCGTACGCTGCAAAGTTAAGAAATATAGACGTGATAGCCAAATAACATTTCAGAAACGCTCTCTTGTCTTATGCCTAACGATGTAGCTACAGTCTTTCTGAGACGACTGCAAGAAACGAAAGCCACTTGAGATGATTACCTCTGTTTGGCCATCTATTTCCAGATAACGGTCGTGAATAGCGTTTTGATGGGGAATTTGATTGACCGACCAAAGAGGGCAGAGGGAGGAAAGTGCTGCCATCTCTTGAGGACTCTCACCAGAACAAGCTATCTCCAGCCTTTTGCGAGGCAAAATTTTGCCGAGTAACTTCACACCCTCAGCGTCTAAGAAAGCGTCGTAGATTGAAATCTTAGATGCTGCAGCGCAGAGGTCTTTCAGATGACGTTGCGCCTTGTCGCGAGGATCTTTGGGATAGAGATGGTGAGAATAATTGTTTTCGAGCCAGGGCTGATTCAAGATATTGATATAAGGGTAATGATTCTTCGAAGTGCTCAACACCACCTTATAAGGAGTATGAAGGAGAGCCAGTTCTTCAAGGGATTTGCCCTTTAGGCCACATTTTCTCAACATCACTTCTTGATTTTTGGGGAGAGCCACTCCACAGACGGCGTATTGTTCTACCGGTGCAACGATACTCTTCTTGAAGAAGTGAAGCAGAGCGTTCACTATTGTCCAGTCATATTCTCCATTGTTTTGGAAAGCATGATACTGCAGGAAGAGGTCGTTTTCCACAACTATGCCGTCTAATATTTTAGCCATGACGTGAAGAGGGTATTAAATTATTGCAGAATTATCCCACAAAAGTAATGCAAGAAAGCTTTATACGCAAATCGATTTCTATATAAATGCACTGGCCAGGCTTACGTGCAAGCCTGGCCAGTAGCAGCATCGGATGTCATCGTCAGCCGACATCGTAGGTTGGGCGAGCCGCCCCTCCCAGTGAGGGCTACGCGAATCGGGAGAGGAAGTCGGCGTAGGCGAGACGGATGCCGTCCTCGAGCTCGGTGTGGTAGGTCCAGCCGAGGCGCTGCGCCTTGCCGACGTCGAGGAGCTTACGCGGCGTGCCGTTGGGCATCGACGTGTCCCACGCGATGCGTCCCTCGTAGCCCACCACGCGGGCCACCAGCTCCGTCAGCTCTCGTATGGTCAACTCCTTTCCCGTGCCGGCGTTGACAGTCTCGTTGCCGCTGTATCGCTCCATCAAGTACACGCACAGCTCCGCCAAGTCGTCGACGTAGAGAAACTCCCTCAACGGCGAACCGTCGCCCCAGCACGTCACCTCCTCGGCTCCGGAGACCTTCGCCTCGTGGAAGCGCCGTATCAGCGCCGGCAAGACGTGGCTGTTCGTCGGATGGTAGTTGTCGCCCGGGCCGTAGAGGTTGGTGGGCATCACCGAGATGTAGTCGGTGCCATACTGGCGGTTGAGATACTCGCAGTACTTCAACCCCGAGATTTTGGCCAGCGCGTAAGCCTCGTTGGTGGGTTCCAGAGCGCTCGTCAGCAGGCAGTCCTCGCGCATCGGCTGCGGCGCCAGTCGTGGATAGATGCAACTCGACCCAAGAAACTCCAGTTTCTTGACCCCGCTTTGCCACGCGGCGTTGATGACGTTCATCTCGAGCATCATGTTCTCGTACATGAAGTCGGCGAGGCCGCGCGAGTTGGCGCCGATGCCGCCCACCTTGGCGGCGGCCAGAAACACGTAGTCGGGACGCTCCTCCTCGAAGAAGCGCTCCACGGCGTCCTGCCGCGTCAAGTCAAGCTCCGCGTGGGTGCGGGTGACGATGTTCTCGTAGCCCTTTCTTCGCAGTTCCCTTACGATAGCCGAGCCCACCATGCCGCGGTGCCCAGCCACATATATCTTGTCTAATTTTTCCATTTTATTCCAAAATTTTCCAAAGTCAAAAGTTTCAAGTCAAAAGTCAAAAGTGCTGAGGAGGAGACGTGGTTGTTGCGCAGCCTTGACTGGGAGGGGCCAGCGGCCTCGCGGCCCCCTGCATGGGAGGCAAGCGTCAGGCGACATCGTAGGTTGGGCAGCTTGCCCGACCGCCCAGGCGAAGGTAACTTTTTCTGCGGTAGCCTATGTAGTGCGGTTGCCTCAACCGCCCATGTTTCGCGGCTGCCTCAGCCGCCCACTATGGGTTGCCGCCAGGCGACATTGTAGGTTGGCCGGCTCGGCCGACCGCCTAGGCGAAGGTAACTTTTCGTTTGCGTGTGTGCCGGAGGACCGGCCCACCACCAGCGGCTGAGGCAGCCGCACTACAATAGCTACCGCAGCGAGGGACAACCCCACCCGCATGGCCTCCGCGTCCTCCGTAGACGATGTTCTTCGCCCGCTCCGGGCCGCGAGGCCGCCGGCCCCTCCGTGTTCCTCCGCGTCCTCCGTAGACGATTTTCCTCGCCTGCCGAGAGCGGCCTGGCGAGCCGCCCCTCCCAGTGATGCCAGCCGGATGGCCACTTTTGCCTCTTGACTTTTGCCTTTTTACTTTGAAGTAGGCCTTTGGCCTACTTCACGATTCCTTTCTCGAGGTATTCGGCGAGGTTGGTGCGGACCACCTCTCCCGCGCGCTCCACGGCCACCTTGGCCATGTCGGCGTCCACCATTATCTTCACCAGCTCCTCAAACGACGTCTTGCCGGGATCCCAGCCCAGCTGACGACGCGCCTTCGACGGGTCGCCCCAGAGGTTGACCACGTCCGTCGGACGGTAGAAGTCGGGCGACACCTCCACCAGCACCTTGCCGGTCTTGACGTCCACCCCCTTCTCGTCGGCGCCCTCGCCCTCCCAGCGCAACTCTATGCCCACATGTCGGAAGGCCAGTTCGCAAAACTCCCTCACCGAGTGCTGCACCCCCGTGGCCACCACGTAGTCGTCGGCCTCCGCCTGTTGCAGCATCAGCCACATGCACTCCACGTAGTCCTTGGCGTAGCCCCAGTCGCGCAGGCTCGACAGGTTGCCCAGCAGCAGCTTGTCCTGCTTGCCCTGGGCAATGCGCGCGGCGGCGAGCGTTATCTTGCGCGTGACAAACGTCTCTCCTCGGCGCTCGCTCTCGTGGTTGAACAGAATCCCCGAGCAGCAATACATCCCGTAGGCCTCGCGATACTCGCGCACTATCCAGTAGCCATACTGCTTGGCCACGGCGTAGGGCGAGTAGGGATGGAAGGGCGTCAGCTCGTTTTGCGGCACCTCCTCCACCTTGCCATAGAGCTCCGAGGTCGACGCCTGGTAGATGCGGCAAGTCTGGGCGAGTCCGGCGAGGCGCACAGCCTCGAGGATGCGCAACACGCCCACGGCATCGACGTCGGCCGTGAACTCCGGTGCGTCAAAACTCACCTGCACATGACTCTGCGCGGCGAGGTTGTAGATCTCGTCGGGGCGCACCTTGCCAACTACTTGCATCACTGACATCGAGTCGCCGAGATCGGCGTAGTGGAGGTGGAAACGCTCGTGGCCCTCGAGGTGGGCTATACGTTCGCGGAAGTCGACTGATGAGCGGCGTATGGTGCCATGCACGTCGTAGCCTTTTTCCAGAAGCAATTCGGCGAGAAACGAGCCATCCTGGCCCGTCACGCCTGTGATGAGTGCGGTTTTCATTTATGGGTTGTTGAATTTTTTATAATAGGAGTTGTTGGCGAGTTTTAAGTTTATAGTTTATATGAGTTTTTGGATTGTAGGGTTGTGGTTGCGGAGCCTTCACTGGGAGGGGCGGCTCGCCAGGCCGCCCTCATTCTGGGAGGCCACCCCAAGGGGTATTTCAATTAGCGTTGTCGTAGCGCTTCCCTCCAACACTACGAATTTACAACAAATTTTGCGAATTCCACTAATATTAAATCGAATTGCCATTAATTACCCATATACGTAGCATGTTTCTCGTAGTTGGCGCCCCATGCCTATAGGGGCCGGCGAAGCCCATCGCCTCGCTGTATGGCGTATCAGCGATAGCTTCGAGTCATTCCGAGCTCAACGAGTTTGCAGAGATAACGTATACCCTCGAAGAGATAGTTGGAGCGCACATGGTTTTTCTGATAGGCACGCATATGGTCACGCAGTATTTTCTTGTGGCTCTCCCATCCCGAAGTTGATGCCCCCCAGTACGCATAGTCACGAAATCTTTCGGAATATATTTTGTTCGGATACGACCTATGTAGATAAAGCGTAGCAATTGCTCAAAATCAGCTGCCACCTTAAACGATGTGTCGAAGTTGCCAAGATAACCAAATATCTCCCTTCGGCAGTAGAAAGAAGGATGAGTGGGCATAAATCCCATAATCATCTTCCAACGTCGGAATCTCTTGGATCCGCAATACCGTACACACTTCTGAAGATTGTTAGGGTCTACAAAATGAATATCCCCGTAGACTGCTTCAAGCATTGGCGAATCAAAAGCCTCAGACACTTTTTCAATCACATCATTTGATGTGAAAAAGTCATCTGAATTTAGAAGACCCACCACATCGCCAGTGGCCATAGCGAGACCCTTGTTCATAGCATCGTAGATACCCTTGTCGGGTTCACTCTTCCATTTCAGTTTGCCATTAAAGCGCGGTTCGTATTCCCGTATTATATCCACGGTATTGTCTTTGGAGGCACCATCAATAATGATATACTCAATGTCTTGGTAGGATTGTCGCAAGACGCTTTCGATAGTATCGCGGACAGTCTTGCCGCTATTCCAAGTAGCAGTGATGATTGAGATTTTCATTACCAGTAAAGATTAGGGAGATACTCAGTATATTATTCTTTTTCTCTTTCCCAATATAGGAAACGGAAATAAAATTGCATAAAAATGGCTCTCTGCGCGAGGCGCAGAGGAAGTGGAATTAGTCAAGCGCTACGCGCTAAGGCAAGCGCTGCGCGCTAAGTCAAAAGTCAAGAGTCAAAAGTCAAGAGTGGCCATCCGGCTGGCCAGCAGGCGACATTGTAGGTTGGGCGGCCTCGCCCGACCGCCCAGGCGATTCTAACCCCCGAGGGGTTGTCCCAAATAGCTGCGGTTGCATCTTGGTAATTCTTGTTATCTCTCGCCTCCAGGGGGCCGCGAAGCCGCTGGGTCCTCAATATGCCGCCGGGTCCACCGTAGACGATTGTTCAGTAGCAGAGGGCAACGGTGCTAACGACTTTTTCGTCAAGGGACAATATGAGTGGCGACTGAGGCAGCCGCACTACATAGCTGCCGAAGTGAGGACTTAACTGAAGTCACTTTTATCTTCTTAAGAGCCGCTAAGCACTCTCGAAAGATAGTGATTGAAAAAAACTCTATCATTTTGGAGGGACGGCTTTAGATAACAATTGTTTTAGATTCTCATCATTGGGGACTTGGATACGGAAATTGATTATATCCTGTTTGAGTTCTTCCAAAGAAGAGATGCTTCCTCCTAAGACTTCCTGTGAATCCAATGCTTCTGGATATGCTAATCTAAATTCGGATAGAAGGTCATTCAACGTAGAAAGGAGGAGATTAAGAGGACCTTCTATTATATGAAAAGTCTTCTCGTCGATTTCGTTAAATACCTCATAAGTCTCATCGACCAGCTTGTCAACCTCGCGAGTAAGTGCAGTAAGATTGCATGGCTGTTTAGGCACAGCCACAGTCAAGTTTAGTCGTCGGTTAAATCCCCTACGGCTTAGAGTAGAAATCTTAGAAGTCATTTGCTGTATGTCACACATAATAAAATTCTTTTCTTTCTGCAAATATACAACAAAATACCCAATATCTAATGTTCCCTAATGGAATATTATCTTCCCTTCAATGGGAGGGGAGATTAAGTCAAAAGTCAGGCGCTTCGCTAAGTCAAAAGGCAGGCGCTGCGCGCTAAGTCAAAAGTCAAGAGTCAAAAGTCAAGAGTGGCCATCCGGATGGCCAGCAGGCGACATTGTAGGTTGGGCGGCCTCGCCCGA
>JAJBVL010000006.1 GCA_020859845.1 Bacteroidales bacterium | reverse complement strand
GCTCAACGTCTCCACCCCCTCCACCACCCTCCTGCTCGACGCCCCTCGCGGCGGCGACTTCCGCATTCTCTACTATGGCGACCGCCTCGACCCGCAAGACGCCGCTTCCCTCACGGACATCATTAATCTCCCTGCCTATCCCGTCTATGGCAAGTGGCCCGAACGCGAGTCGGCTCTCTCGGTAATCCACCACGATGGCAACGCCACGCTTGAAGTGGCCGTGGATGATGTCGCCGTCACCACCACCGACGAGGGCCAACTCACCACCGTAACCCTACGCGACAAGGTATACCCCTTTTATATAAAGGTGAACTATCTCGTGCGACCCAACGAAGATGTCATCGAGACGTGGGCCACATTCTCTCATCAAGAGAAGAAGCCCGTGACGCTCACTCAGTTTGCCTCGGCCTACCTCCCTATCCGCTACGGCGACGTGTGGCTCTCCAACCTTTACGGCTCTTGGGCCAACGAGGGGCGCGTAGATGAAGCTCCTCTCGCCCACGGAATGAAGGTGATCAAAAACAAAGACGGTGTGCGCAACAGCCACACGGCCCACTCCGAAGTGATGCTTTCGCTCGACGGCAAGGCTCGCGAAAACGAAGGACGTGTCATCGGAGCCGCCCTCGCCTACAGCGGCAACTACAAGCTGCGTATCGACACCGACGACAGCAACTACCACCACTTCTTCGCCGGCATCAACGAAGACCAAAGCCAATACCATCTCCAGCCGGGCGAAGAGTTTGTCACCCCTACCCTCGCCCTCACCTATAGCCCAGAGGGACTGAGCGGCGCCAGCCGAAACTTCCACCGCTGGGGCCGCAACCACATGATAGCCCACGGCACCGAGCTGCGCAAGATACTGCTCAACTCGTGGGAGGGTGTCTACTTTGACATCACCGAGGAAGGCATGGAGCAGATGATGGCCGACATTGCCTCTATGGGCGGCGAACTGTTTGTCATGGACGACGGATGGTTTGGCGTGAAATATCCACGCCGCAACGACTCCACGGCCCTCGGCGACTGGATGGTCGACACCGAAAAACTCCCCCACGGCATCCAAGGCCTCATCGACGCTGCCAAGCGTCAGGGCGTGAAGTTTGGCATCTGGATTGAACCCGAGATGACCAACTCTATCAGCGAGCTCTACGAAGCTCATCCTGAATATATTGTAAAGGCACCTGGACGCGAACCGATACAGGGTCGCGGAGGGACGCAACTGGTGCTCGACTTGAGCAATCCCAAGGTGCAAGACTTGGTGTTTACCGTCGTAGATACATTGATGACGAAGTATCCTGAGATTGACTACATCAAATGGGACGCCAACGCTCCTATCATGGACCACGGTTCGCAATACCTCTCAGGCGACAACCAGACCCACCTCTATATCGACTATCATCGCGGACTGGCAGCCGTGCTCGACCGCATACGCGAGAAGTATCCCGACGTGACGATTCAGGCTTGTGCCAGCGGTGGTGGACGCGCCAACTATGGCTTGCTGCCTTGGTTTGACGAGTTTTGGGTGAGCGACAACACCGACCCTCTGCAGCGCATCTATATGCAGTGGGGCACGAGCTACTTCTATCCCGCTGTAGCTATGGCCTCTCACATCAGCGCAGCCCCCAACCATCAGACCTATCGTACTGCCCCGCTGAAGTTTCGCACCGACGTGGCCATGAGCGGCCGTTTGGGCATGGAGATTCAGCCCAAGAACATGACCGACGACGAGAAAGAGCAGTCGCGCCGCGCCATCGAGCAGTATAAGCAGATACGCCCCATCGTGCAGCAGGGCGACATCTATCGCCTGCTGTCGCCCTACGACAAGAAAGGCGCCGCATCGCTGATGTATGTCACCCCCGAGAAAGATAGCGCCGTGTTCTATTGGTGGAAGACCGAGTCGTTCTACAACCAGCAGTTGCCGCGCGTCAAGATGGCCGGCCTTGACCCAGAGCGCCGCTACAAGGTGACGGAGCTCAACCGCATCGACTTGACGCCCCTCCCCTACGAGGGCAAGAGCTTTACAGGGCGCTACCTGATGGCCAACGGTCTTGAAATGCCTCTTGGCCACAATGGCCCTTGGGAGAAGCGAAGCGAATACGCATCGCGTGTGCTCCTTCTCGAGGCTGAATAATCCCCTGAATACACCTCATAAAACGCTAATACGCACATTTTTTTCAAAAAAATTTGCGTATTAGCGTTTTTTGTCTTATTTTCGTAGCATGTTTTGAGCCTCTTCTCTCTGAGGAGGTAAAAGACGCAAAATAACCAAACGATGTTACTCTAACCAATCATCTGCCAAACAGCCACTTAACCAACAGAAATTTAACAAACTAATCTCATAATTTACCCTTTCAAACTAACCATGAGTTACCTGAAATTTGATAAAAACCTCATGATTAATCTGGAGCAATCACTACCCAAAGAGATGCTCCGCACTAATCAATCGGGCGCTTATCACTGTACCACCGTGGTAGACTGCAACACCCGCAAGCAGCATGGCTTGCTGGTGATACCCATCCCCGAGATGGGCAACAAGGCCCACGTACTGCTCTCATCGCTGGATGAGACCGTGATTCAGCATGGCGCGCCCTTCAATCTGGGCATCCACCGCTATCAAGGCGGAGTGTATAGCCCTATGGGACACAAGTACATCCGTGAGTTTGACTGCGAAAGCGTGCCTCGCACCACCTATCGTGTAGGCGGCGTCATCCTCACCAAGGAGAAGATCTTCATCTCCCATGAAAATCGTATTCTTATCCGTTACACTCTTGTTGAGGCCCATTCACCCACAACCCTCCAATTCCGCCCCTTCCTGGCTTTCCGTGAGAGCAACTCGCTGGTAGTGGCCAACGACGCCATCAATCGCGAGATTATCCCCGTCAACAATGGCGTGGCTACCTGTCTCTACGAGGGCTATCCAACGCTCTACATGCAGTTCTCACGCAAGCCTACATGGGTTGACAACCCCAACTGGTACAAGAACATCGAGTATCAGAAGGACCTTGAGCGCGGCGTGCCTTACACCGAGGATCTTTGGGTGCCCGGCTACTTTGAGATTCCTATCAAGAAGGGCGAAAGCATCATCTTCTCTGCAGGCACAAGCGAGGTGTCGCCCCGCTCGCTCAACAAGATGTATGAGGGCGAAATCGCTTCTCGTACTGCCCGCTCCAGCTTCTACAACTGTCTGAAAAACGCTGCTAAGCAGTTTTACGTTACCGACCAGGATGGCCACTACATCATCTCTGGCTTCCCTTGGGGCGTAATCCTGGCTCGCAACACGATGATGTCGCTCCCCGGCTTGACGCTGACCATCAACCATCGTCAGGATTTTGAGGATATCATGGCCACCGCTGGCGCTGCCCTCAAGCGCTACATGGAGACCGGCGAGACCGATAAGCGTATTGCCGGCATCGACCTCCCCGACATCCCTCTCTGGGCTGTTTGGGCCATTCAGCAGTATGCCAAGAATGTTGGCGCAAAGGAAGCTCTCGAGCGCTATGGCGACTTCCTCGCTGAGATTGCCGACTATATCCTCGACAACAAGCACCCCAACCTTCAGGTTGACGCCGAGAACGGCCTGCTGCTCACCTCTGGCACATCTACCCCAGTGTCGTGGATGAACTCGCAGCTCAATGGTCGCCCCGTGATACCTCGCACAGGCTATCTCGTAGAGTTTAACGCGCTGTGGTACAACGCTCTGCGTTTCCTCGCTGCCCTCACTGAGGACAAGCCCGAATGGGAAGAGCGTCGCGAGCGTTGGGTAGAAGCAGCCGACAAGATGGCACAGCCGTTTGTCGACACGTTCCTCAACGATTACGGCTATCTCTACGACTATGTCAATGGTTCGTATGCCGACCCACAGGTGCGCCCCAACATGGCTGTTGCCATCGGTCTCGACTATTCGCCACTCGATCGTCGTCAGCGCAAGCGCGTGCTCGATGTCGTGACCCGCGAGCTGCTCACCCCCAAGGGTCTCCGCACCCTTTCGCCTAAGAGCTATGGCTACCGCCCCTTCTATCTCGGTTCGCCCGAGGAGCGTGAGCTTGCCCTCCACCAGGGTCCTGCTCGTCCTTGGCTCATGGGCTTCTATGCCGACGCCTACCTGCGCGTATTCGGCATGAGCGGCGTGGGCTACATCGACCGCATGCTCATCGGCTTTGAGGACGAGATGGTACAAGGATGTATCGGCTCGCTCTCCCAGCTCTACGATGGCAATCCTCCCTACACCGGCCGTGGCGCCGTCAGTCATGCTACGAATGTAGCCGAGGTGCTCCGTACACTCACTACTCTCAAAAAGTTTAACGCATAATACCTCCACACTCCATGAAAGCTTTAATGTTTGGGTGGGAGTTCCCCCCTCATATCCTCGGCGGTCTCGGCACTGCCAGCTACGGTCTTACAAAAGGCATGTGGCAGTGTGGCGACATGGATATCACGTTTGTCATCCCTAAGCCCTTCGGCGACGAAGAAAAGGGATTTGCCAACATCATTGGCGCTTCGCAGGTGCCAATAGCTTGGCGCGACGTCAACCGCGACTATGTTGACCAGCGCATAGGCAAACTGATGGATCCGGACCTCTACTTCCGCCTCCGCAACAATATCTATGCCGACTTCAACTATATGCGCACCAACGACCTTGGATGCCTTGAGTTCTCAGGTCGCTACCCCGACAACCTTCTCGAGGAGATCAACAACTACTCGATCTGCGCTGGCGTCATAGCCCGCACACTCGATTTCGACGTGATCCACTCCCACGACTGGCTCACCTACCCCGCTGGCATCCACGCCAAGCAGGTGACAGGCAAGCCCTTCGTAATCCATGTCCACGCCACCGACTTTGACCGCTCGCGCGGCAACGTCAACCCCACGGTGTTTGGCATCGAGAAGGACGGTATGGCCCATGCCGACCACATCATCACCGTCAGCAACCTGACCCGCAACACGGTGATTGACAAGTATGGCATCGACCCTGCCAAGGTGACCACCGTACACAATGCTGTAACCCCCTTGAGCGAAGAGCTCCTCCACGTGACGGCTCAGAAGCCCAAGGAGAAGGTTGTCACCTTCCTCGGACGTATCACCATGCAGAAAGGCCCCGAATACTTCGTGGAAGCCGCTGCCAAGGTGCTCAAGAACAACCACAACGTACGCTTTGTGATGGCCGGTAGCGGCGACATGATGGACAAGATGATCCTTCTCGCAGCCGACCGAGGCATCGCCGACCGCTTCCACTTCCCCGGCTTCCAGAAAGGCAAGCAGGTGTATGAGATGCTCAAGGCCAGCGACGTCTACATCATGCCCTCAGTGTCGGAGCCTTTTGGTATCTCCCCGCTTGAGGCTATGCAGATGGGCGTGCCCTCCATCATCTCTAAGCAGAGCGGTTGCGCCGAGATTCTCACCAACGTCATCAAGACCGACTACTGGGATATCGACGCCATGGCCGATGCTATCAACGCTATCATCACCTACCCCGCTATGTACAACCAGCTGCGCGAAGATGGCCTCGACGAGGTGAATCGCATCACCTGGGACAAAGCCGGGCAGAAAGTGATCGACATCTACAACAAAGTTATTAACCGATAATACCAACCATCCAAGAGCAATCATACCTACCATCATGAAAGCAATTTGTTTTTATTTCCAGATCCATCAGCCATTTAGGCTCAAAAGATATCGCTTCTTCGACATAGGTAACGACCACTACTACTATGACGATTTTGCCAACGACGACATCATCACCCGCATAGCTCAGCGCAGCTATATCCCAGCCGCTGAGAGCCTCCTGCGCATGATTCAGGAGAGCGACGGTCGCTTCCGTTGCGCACTCTCCATCACTGGCGTTGCCTTGGAGCAGATAGAGCGCTACGTGCCCGAGTTTCTCGACCTTCTCAAGAAGCTCGCCGACACAGGCAAGGTAGAATTCCTCGCCGAGACTTATGCCCACTCGCTGGCTTCGCTGACTGATCCTATCGAGTTTGAGGAGCAAGTGAAGGCTCACGGCGAGAAGATCTATCAGATCTTCGGCCAGAAGCCAAAGGTGTTACGCAACACCGAGCTCATCTACTGCGACGAGATGGCTCCACAGATCCTCGCCATGGGCTACAAGGGTGTCATCACCGAGGGCGCAAAGCACATCCTCGGTTGGAAGAGCCCCAACTATGTCTACTCTGCTGCTTCAGCTCCCAAGCTGCGCCTGCTGCTTAAGAACTCCAAGCTCAGCGACGATATCACCTTCCGCTTCAGCAACCCCGACTGGGACGCTTATCCTCTGACCGCCGACAAGTATATCGACTGGATTGCCCAGACACCCGCCGAGGAGCAGATTGTCAATCTCTTCATGAATCTGGAGACGTTTGGCGAACTGCAAGCTCGCGAGACTGGTATCTTCCAGTTCCTCGAGGCTCTTCCTCGCTTCGCAAAGGAGAAAGGCATCGACTTCTGGACTCCCAGCGAGGCTATCAGCAAGCTCAAACCTGTGGGCGAGCTGTCAGTGATGCACCCCATCTCTTGGGCCGACGAGGCTCGCGATACCTCTGCTTGGCTTGGCAACAAGCTGCAGCGTGAGGCTTTCGACAAGCTCTTCTCAGTGGCTGAGCGCGTGCGTCTCTGCACCGACCGTCCTCTCAAGCAGGATTGGAACTATCTGCAGGCTTCCGACCACTTCTTCTACATGGCCACGAAGCACTTTGCCGACGGCGCCGTTCACGCTATGTTTAGCCCCTATGAAACTCCCTTCCAGGCCTTCACCAACTACATGAACGTGCTGGCCGACTTCATCGTACGTGTTGAGGAGCAGTATCCTCTCTCCATCGAGAACGAGGAACTCAATTCGCTGCTCACCACCATCCGCAACCAGGCTCGCGAAATCGAGACCCTCAACAAGGAGGTCAACTCGATGCGTCAGAACATCGAGCACTACAACGAAGAGCACCTGCTCCGCGGCGAGAAGAAGGAAGAAGAGGCTGCCCCTGCTGCTGAAGAGGCTCCAGCCGAAGAGCCTAAGAAGAAGCCCGGCCGCAAGCCCCGCGCCAAGAAAGCTGAATAATCCCCAACCTCTATAAAAGATCGAGGGCCCTCAATGATTGAGGGCCCTCGTCTTTTTGGATTATTCTCGAGATTATCGATATTTTCGAGATTATCGATATTTTCGAGATTATCGAGATTATCGAGATTATCGAGAAGGGGTTAGAAGCCACCGAGGATGAAATCCTGGGTAGTGATGGGCGGCAGGAGGTCGTGGATAAAGTCGAGCGGCGCTCCCCACAGGCCTGGCACCAGATATACCATGAAGGCAAAAGCCACCAAGGCGATGAAATAGCGCAACACGCTTATCTTGCCATTGCCCTCTATCTCGCGCTTGCCGAGGTTGAACTTGCCAAGCAGATACAAACCCCACAGGCCTAAGGTCACAATCCACAGCGACAGGAAGGCCTCGCGGTCGAGAGCGCGCCAAGCAAATGCTTGGTCAGCCAGACCCAAGAAGAAGATGGCCACAATGAGCGATAGGAAGCCAATAGAGTTGACCACCCAGGCTTTGCCCACCGTAGAGTTGAAGAGCCATATCGTAAGCCATATCAAGCCAGCAGCAAGCACCACACTGAAGATGCCAAGCACCGTAGAAGGCGCTTCCTTGGGCGTGGCAGGCTCGGCAGGAGCCATCGGCGAGGGAGCCACGCTATCGGTAGGCGTAGCCATCTCCTCTGCTATAGTAGGCTCGGATGAAGCATTCTCGGCCTCAAGGAGCGATGAAGGCTCAGGAGCCACATCTACCTTCTCCCCCACAGGCGCAATCTCCTTAGTCACATCAGGCTTGGCCGCAGCCGTGGCAGCTATCTTTGCTTTACCTGTCAGCTCGAAGATTTCGGATGTTGGAGGGATGCAATTTTGGTCGTTGCAGGCTGAATATTTCACCACGCCATCGATGGCGAAGTCGGGCTCGGTGGCCTCAAACTTCTGGCGTATGGTGACGCTTTCGGTCCACCAGCGTAGTTTTGCCTCAAAGATGTCGTCATACTCCTCGTGAGCCGCCTTTGATGGAGTCGGGTCGCCGACGAGTTTCACGCCTTGGAGTTTCTCGAAGGTGATGCTGAGAGGGCTGGGACCTACGTTGGGGTCAACGTCCATGGAGTACATGTGCCACCCATCGTCGATCGTCACCTTCATCACCACCTCGCCCTGGCGGTCGCCGGTCATGTTGATGGAGAAGCTCCACTTCACTGGCTCCACCATCTGGGCCCTCAGTCCCATAGGGAGAAGCGCCAGCAGCGCAACGAGAGAAAACAAAAAGCTATTCTTCATCTTACTGCTTCAGGGTTAGGGTCTGGCCGCTGGGGGTTGTGATGTTGATGATGGCAATGCCTGAAACGCGTGGGAGCGAAACTGATGTGCCCTCAGCGCGACGCTGAGCCACCATGCGACCGTTGATATCATAGAGCGTGGCCGTGTAGCCATCCTCGCCAGCTATGTAGAGGTCGATGCTGGACGATGTGCGGCTTACGATGGCGCGGCGCTGGAGGTCGCTATCGGCTGTGATGCCACGAATAGCCGAGCCGCTAAGCACCTTCTTCAGACCAGCCACAGCGTCGATCTTCCCGTAGCCCATCTGCTTCTTGTTGGTCGATGAGAGAGCATCGTTGACCGACGTCTCCTCGATGACCTCCATCACCTTCTCGTAGGTCAGCGACGGATCGGCCTCCAGCCAGAGAGCCACCACGCCCGACACGAATGGACAAGCCATCGATGTACCCTGCATAGCATCCCAATAATATGTACGGCTCTCGCCTTGCGCTACGGCTGCCATGGTCAACTTTTCATCGTCGGAGTAGGATGACGTCTGATAAGAGTTCATCGACGAGAGGATAGTGCAGCCCGGAGCGGCCACTACTGGCAGCTGCTTGCCTTGGAAGGTGGTGCCGTAGCTTGAGAAGTCGCACATCGCACCTATCGTTGTGTTGGAGGTTATCTGGTAAGTGGAGTTTTTAAGCGTATTCCATACGTTGCGCGAGGTGAAAGCGCCCACCGACACCACATTGTCGGCCGTTGCCATACCGCTGATAGAGTTGGCCGACGAGCCACGCTGCCAACCGCTACGTGTAGCCACAAACTCCATGTTTTGGCTGTAGACCCACACCTGCTGTCCAGGCTGTCCCTCGACGGTGAAAGCCAACACGCGGTTGCCTGTATTGGTGGAGAGGTTTTCGGCGTTGAGAGCAGTGTACACCTGATAGCGGTCGTTGTTGGCGTTGACGGAAGCTGTGCAGTTCATCGAGCCAGAGAATCCAGCGGCGAAGTTTTCGTCCCTGGTGTTAACGCTAAATTTGCCTGCCTCTTCCAGACGACCAATCTCGTTGAAGGTGCTTGTGGTCTTGTCGTAGACACCCCAAATGACGGTGACAGGCTCCGAATCCTCGGCCCATATATCAACGATACCATTAGGCACGCTGCAACCTGAGGTGAATGAGGTGGTCGACTCGGTGAAACTCTTGTTGATAGAGATATTCTGGTCGCCCTCGTTACCGGCAGCCACGCAAATGATGGCACGCTCTCCGAGGTCGGCAAGAGCTATCTCTGTAGTGCTCGTGCCGTCGTGAGGGCCAATGTTGCTTCCGAGCGAGATGTTAACTACGGTAGGCATACCGTTGGCCTCGCCAAGTTCTACTATCTTCGTTACGCCTGCCACAATAGCCACGTCGGCAAGGCTACCACAAGCCATTGCCATGCGCGACCCATAAGCCACGCCATAGAATGGGATGGCGCCTTCGATAAGCTCCTTCTTGGCTGTAGATTTGTTGGCCGTAGTGGTGTAGCCATAAGTGCCTTCGGTGTAGCAGCGTCCTGCCATGATGCCAGCCACGTGAGTGCCATGGCTCTCACTGGAGTCGTCGGTGGTAAAGCGCTGGATGCGATTTGCCGTTTCGTAGGCTGTGACATTAGCGTTGTCGTTCTTATAATAATACACTGCATCTACACGTAGCACGCCATCCTCATCCTTGAAGTTGATGCCGTTGGGGTCAACGCCCGAGTCCATAAGGCCGGTGAGCACTCCTGCGCCAGTGTAGGCATGTGAGATATCTTCGTAGTCAAAACCAGCCTGAGCCTCGTCAACGTTGGCTGCAGGGCGGGCGTAATCCATATAAAGCTGAGCCTCTTCGCCGATGGAGACCGACTTCACGCTGGCGAGCTGAGACATAGCTTCGAGGCGCGACATCTCTACATTGACGATAGCCACGCGCCCTGTACATCCCACTACGTCGTAGCCCTCGGCCTTCAACTCGTCGACAGAGCGACCATTGAGCAGCACGAGAGCGCCTACCGTGGGATCCTCAAGGGCCGAGCCAGCGCGGCCAAGCATTTCGTTGTGGGCTTTGAGGTCGTCAAGCATCTGAAGCCCACGAAGATTGATTTTACTCTGGGCGTCGACACTCATAGCTGTCAGTAGCGCCATAGCCGCAGTAAAAAGACTTAACTTATTCATTGATAATTAAACGTTTAAATAAAAAGTTGTGTTGAGTTGATATTAGATGTCTGAAAATAGTAAAATGGTGCATGCCCAAGAGGGATGGAGACCTCCGCCTCCCGACATGCACCAATTAGTATGGAGAACTTAAAATTTATAACTTATCTACAGCGTCTTTTATTGTGGCTGGGTCTTGGTAAATGTAATCTGTGGATAGAATCCATAGAAACCGCCCGCGTACGAACCACCGCTGTAAGCAGCCACAAAGAGACCCCATTCAGGATCAACGGTTATCTCTGTGAAGTCATCGTTCCAAGTAGCTGTGATAGAACCAGAGTCGTAGATGTAGAAGTCTTGTGACAGACCATCCTGCTCCAGGTCATAGCCGCTATAAGTACCCATGCTGTAGCCGAAAGGTATCTCCAGATAGCCTTCTTTGGTATCGTTGTCGTAATGGTAAATCATTGCCAAGTCGCAAGAGCCAAGACCCAGACCAGATATATATAGATAAGCGCCATCAGGATCATCATCCTCGCCAAGATCTTCACCGGAGATTGTCACAGGATAAGAAGTAAAGTCAAGGTCGTCGGTAAAGGCATCGTAGAAATTCATATACCACTTGCCAGTAAGTTTGTCATAGAATTCACTGTCGGCATCTTTCATTATCACGGTCGCATAATTGTTTGCACCTATAGTAGCGCCCTCTACGTTTACAATCATCACGACAAACTCACGAGGATCGTTCTGTTCGCCATCGTCTCTGATTGTGTTGATTTCTACATTAACTGAAGTTTCACCCTTCGGGATAAGAAGAGTTTTGTCTGTTACTACATAGTGGGTGTTCTCAAGAGCGGGATTTATGATTATTGCATCCACCTCTAGGGTTACTTTGATAAGGCCGTTTGCCTCGCCAGTGACCTCCAAAGGAATGGTGAAGATACCCTTCGACTCCTTTACCTTTACCTCAGTTGTGCTAAGCTGCACTGTCACTCCCGAGGCCGAGTTCATTTTCTCGTCGTCGTCGGAGCAGGCGGTGATGGCCAGAGCAGCGAGGGCTATAGAAAATAATTTAAGATATTTCATGTTGATTGTTGCTTTAGGTGGTTATTAATAGCCAGGATTCTGCTGACCGGCAAGCGCAGGAGTGATATCCATCTCGCTTGAGGGGATTGGCCAAGTGTAGCGATAGTCGCCAGCGGTATAGGAGACTGTAAGGCCTGCTTTTACCATGATAGTCTCTACATCAGGATTGATGTCGTAGGCTCCATCGCGTGTAAAGCCCAGATTCCAGCGACGGAGGTCGCTCAGACGGAAACCTTCGCCAATGAGCTCTTTGGAACGCTCCTCGCGCACTACGCTCTGGATGGTGTTGGCGCTGAAGGTCTCATCTTCATAGTCGTAGATACGAGCCCGGCGGATAGCGTTGATATAGTCGCCAGCCAAGTCGGTCTGACCCAGAGAGGCAGCAGCCTCGGCAGCGATAAGATACTGCTCGCTCAAGCGGAAAGGCTTGCCTTTGTTCTTGCGATAATCTGTGGTGGATACCAAGTCGGGGTTGCCAGGATACTTATAGAATACATATGCTGGATAGTTACCACCTTCCACTACGAGATACCATACATTGAAGAAAGAATCAAAGCGGATATCGTCGTCATCGTAAGCATATAGCCATGTCTCTGCGGGGATATAATAAGCAGTCTGATCATCCTGATAGGAGATAAAGCCATTAGCTGTCGAAGAAAGCGAACTCTGCTCCTCAGAATCGCAGAAGGGCACAAAGATAAGCTCCGAACCAGAGTCGGTGGTCCACATTTCATAGTAGTCATCAAGCTCTGTCAGCGAGTAATACCCACTCTCCATCACCACCTTAGCATAAGCCAAAGCGTTGGTATAGTCGCCTGTGTTAAGAGCAATACGAGCGCGCAATGCTTCTACCACCATAGAGCTCACATAAGGAGCATCAGGGGCGAGGTTGGCCTTGTTGGTCTGCTCAAATTCTACCAAGCCATTGTAGGCAGCAGTAAGGTCGCTTTGGATGAGATCGAGGGTCTCATTCATCGTGGAGCGGCCAGGATATTTGCTGGTGTCGCCCGTTGGGTCAAACTCAGTGACGAGCTGCAAGCCAAGGGCTGCTTGGTTGCCTTTATCCGATGAATAAGCCTGGCAGTAACGGTCCATAAGGAACCAATAGTAGTAGGCGCGGAAGAAGTGTCCCTCGGCGATATAGCGTTCTATGGCTGCCTTATCGTCGTCGGAGGTACCCTCTTCGTCGTGGATGCGCTGGGCCTCCACCAAGAAGTAGTTGACATCAGCTATCGCGGAATACAAGCCTGCAAATACCGTGGCAAATTCTGTGGTGCTGGACGAAAAGTTAGCATTGGCTATCTGTCCGTTGGTGTTACCATTAGAAATCAAGCCATTAAACTGGTCGGCTTGCAGGTCGGTCAGATACACATAAGCACCTGAGGTCAAGGAACGGATATTGTTGTAAAAGCCATTCCTAAACATATAGCAGTCGTTGGCCGTAATCAGTGCATCGGTGTCGTCCAACACACCATAAGGCTTCTCGTCCATGTCGCACGACGTAAAGGCGAGGGCTGCTAAGAGCAATGTGGATGAAAGTATCTTTTTCATTTAAAGTCAATAACAGATAAGGGTTAGAACGAAATCTCAACGCCAAATTCATACTGGCGTGTATTAGGATAACGGAAGAGCGATATATTATATTCTGGCTCGGGGTCGTATCCTGAGTAATTTGTTATGGTCAACAGGTTGCGACCTGTAAAGTGGAAAGCAACATTGCTGAGACCCAGTGGATTGATGAGCTTGCGTGGAAGCTGATACATGAGAGTGAGTGTCTTCATGCGGAGGAACGAAGCGTTCTCGATGAAGCGGCTATCAAACTGGATGGTTTCGCTTGGGCCAGGGATATCGGTGATATCGCCAGGCTGTGTCCATACGTTGAGCATGTCGACCATCTGGTTGGAGCTTGAGCCCTTAGCAGCGTTCTTTACGAAGTAGAGGTCGTTGTTCATCATATACTTGCCTGACTGCCAAGAGAAGTCGGCTTGCAGCGAAAGGCCCTTCCAAGCCACCTGCGTGCCAAAACCACCTTCCCAAGGAGCATACTGGCTCTTGCCCATCAGCTTGGCATCCTGCTCTTCGTTGTAGGTCTTGGTGAGGTTGCCGTTTTTGTCAACCCACATCTGCTTGCCATCGATAGGATCTACACCGGCAAATTCTACTACGTAGAACTGACCGATTGACTCGCCCACTTGGTAGCACAGACCGTAGTCGGACATCACATAGGTATCTTGACCGTTGAAGAGTTCGGTCACCTTATTCTTGTTGTAGTTGAAGTTGGCGCGGAATGTCCAGAACCAGTCGCGATTCTGAAGAATCTTGGCGTTGAGGGTCACTTCCACACCCTTGTTTTGCATCGAGCCGATATTGGCATAACCGCCCGAGAAGCCAGTGGTGTAGCTATAAGGAATCTCAAGGAGCATATCGCAGGTCTTCTTGGTGTAGAAGTCTACGTCGATGTCAAAGCGGTTGATAAGGCTGAAGTTAAACCCGAGGTCCCAGCCCTTTACTGTCTCCCAAGTGAGGTCGTAGTTAGGGGCCTGCGAGAAGTAGAGCGAGGAGCCGCCATCATAAGCGCTACCATTGCCAATGATACCCAGATAAGCATAATTGTCAATGCCGGAGTTGCCCGACGTACCATAGCTGAGGCGCACTTTGAGAGCGTCAAGCCAAGTCACATCCTGGAGGAACGATTCCTTCTTGGCATCCCACATCGCACCGAGCGACCAGAAGGTACCCCAACGATGCTCGGGGGCAAACTTCGAACTACCGTCGCGACGCAGATTGGCATCGAGGAAGTATTTCTCCTTGAAGTCGTAGCTGGCGTTGAAAAACCACGAGTTGGTCACCGTGCGAGCAATGCTTTGGCTTATATCACTCATAGTCACCTCCGTACCATTGGTAAGGAGGAGCAGACGGGCGTCAGGCTGATTGCTGGTGGTGACACCAAACGATTCATCCTTAGAGATGATAGATTCTTGACCTACAAGAGCTGATACATGATGGATATCGTTGAGCGTAAAGCGATATTCAGCGGTGTTGGTATAGGTAAATGAGTAGTAGCGCTCAAAGCTTTCTGAGCGATTGCCTGTAAAGGAGTTGCTGAGGTTGACAAAGTCGCCCATAGGAGTATTCAGGTTCTCCTGGGGAGCCACTGCTTGAGTGGCGCGATAGTCATAACCATCCACTGCCTGTTGTGCACGGAGAGTAAGGCCCTTGATGGGGTTGATTTGCTCGTAGAGCACCACGTTGGCCGTTACGTTCTTGCGATGCACTTTCTGGATATCAATAAGCCACGATGGAGCTATGATACCTGTGTAGTGGTAATACTTAGCCTTTTCGCCCCACTCTATCTGACCATTGTCATTGATAGTATAGTAGTTGGGGGAGTCGAAAGGATAGAGCATACGAGCTGCGAAGGCAGGATTGTATACGCTATTTGACGAGTTGGAGTTGAAGCCGTTGGTCTCATAGCCGGTGTAACCAAGGTTGGACGAGTAGCCCACCTTCAACCAATCGTTGACGTTGGCATTGATGCTTGCGCGGAGCGATTCGCGGTGCATACCCGAGCTGGCGATGATACCATCCTGGTCCATGTGCTGGAGCGACAGGAAGTAGCTGAGATTTTCACCACCACCCTGCACTACGCCTTCCAGCGAATAGAATAGAGCCGAGTTGTCAAAAATCTCGTCGCGCCAGTTGGTGCTGATACCATACTTTTCCCAAGCATCACGAGCGTCCTGCGAAACTGACTGACCGATAAGATCGCGGAACTTTATATATTGCTCCGAATTCATCATCTTCACATTGTCCTCCACCATCTCTGACCAACCGATGTTGGCGCGGATAGTGGCTGTGCCCTTCATACCGAATTTACCTTTCTTAGAGGTAATAACGATAACACCGTTGGCAGCGCGGCTACCGTAGATGGCCACCGAAGCAGCGTCCTTCAGTACGGTAATGCTCTCGATATCGCCAGGGTTAAGGGTGGTAAAGAGGGCCGACGAGATTGGGGCACCATCAAGAATAAACAAAGGAGTGGTGCTGGCATTGATTGAGTTGACACCACGGATACGTATTGAGTTGTTGACGCTCGAGGGGTCGCCAGAGTTGGAGAGCACCGACAGACCAGCCACCTGGCCTTGCAGAGCGTCTACGAAGGTAGGCGTGGGAGAATTCTCAAACACCTGTGCACCTACCACCTACACCGAACCCACTACCGAGCCGAGCTTCTTGCCGGAGCCGTAACCGGTCACCACTACCTCGTCGAGGCGGTTGTCGGATTCTTGAAGAAGGATAGTCATGTTAGGCTCAGGCTTCACTGACAGAGTGTTGTAGCCCACGTAGGACACTCTAAGTTCTTTGACAGCGGCTGAGATGTGGAGTGTGAAATGCCCGTCAAGGTCGGTCGATGTACCGGATCCTCCTCCCACGGGTATCACTGTCGCTCCCACAAGGGGTTCCTTGTCAGAAGCGCTAAGCACCGTACCAGTGATGGTACGCGTCTGTGCCGACGCGCCAAGCATAATGGTGACGATTGCTGCTAAGAGAAGAAACAGCTTTTTCATACAAAATTTTAATTTGACATACGGTTAATTCTTTTTCACTGTGTAGTTTATTTCGTCACGTCAAGGCATAACTTTCCTTAGCATTTGGCGTAACAAGCCGCAAAATTACAACAAATCTTTGCATTTTCAAACATTATGCAAGCATTTTGCCCCATTTTTAACAAAATCAGAAAGGAAGAGGACAGAGGGATAGAGGGACAGAGAGACAGAAGGATAGAGGGACAGAGGGATAGAGGGACAGAGGGATAGAGGGACAGAGAGACAGAGGCCAAAGAGCGGAGCCGCGAAGCGGCGGGATTTATGTTAACCCTGGGTGACCGCAGGGAACCCAGGGC
>JAJBVL010000067.1 GCA_020859845.1 Bacteroidales bacterium | reverse complement strand
CATAGGCGGCTGAGGCAGCCGCACTACATAGCCTCCGGGCCTCGCCAGGCGACATCGTAGGTTGGGCGGCCTCGCCCCACCGCCCAGGCGTTGCTTAACCCCAGCGGGGTTATTTCACTATGACCACTAACTTTTTATGCTCATACCTCTATTCGTCCTTTTCTCTCCCATGAAAGCAAACGATTTTCAACGATAAAGCATAGACCATTGTTACTAATAAAGAGATAATTAGTAACTTTGCCAAATAAAAAAATGCGATGAAACTCATAGAACTCAATATCCAAAGCATCATAGACCTATGCAAGCGCCACAAGGTCAAGAGTCTGGCTGTCTTTGGCTCTATCCTCACGGATAAGTTTAAGGACGACAGCGATATTGACCTTCTTGTGAATTTCGAGCCATTCGACCATGAAAAGGAAGACTATGTGCGCAACTATTTTGATTTGCGCGATGCCTTTGAATCGCTGTTCAACCACAAGGTGGATCTGATTGAAGAGAAAGGCCTTCGCAACAAATATTTCATCGCCAACGTTAACCAGACAAAACAAATGATTTATGGCTGATACTGTGCTATTGAAATACTTACAAGATGTACTGGACGCAATTAATGATATGCAAAGTTGCTTTGTGGATTTTCCAAATAGATATGATTTGTTCGAAAAAGACATAATGCGCAAATGCGTGGTAGAGCGCAAAGTGGAGATAATGGGCGAGGCCATAAACCGTATTAGGAAGTTGGATCCTTCGGTGGAAATTCCAAATGCCAGAGACATTATAGATACTCGGAATCGCATAATTCATTCCTACGACAACGTAACAGCAGAATTCCTATGGGGATTAGTCACTCGTCATATCCCAAGGCTTAAAAAGGATATAGAACGGATGTTAACTGATTTGGGAATTAAATGATAGGCAATATAGAAAGAACAATATAATTTTAGAGATCTACTGGTCAATGCGATGAAACAATACGAAGCAGTAATAGAAGCCCTAACGCAACTTGGTGGTATTGCTACCTTGGGGCAAATCTATAAGAAAGTGTTTACTATAGAAGACTGCCAATGGAACACTAAAACTCCCATGGCAAGTGTGCGTCGTATTGTGCGCCACACCAAGGGAATTATGGTGGTAAGAAAAGGTCTTTATGCCCTCGAGGATAAAAGAAGAGACCTAGAAAAAAAGGCATTTTCCAATCTTCTCTTTTCCCCTCAGCAGATGGAATCGCTGAGTTTGACCATGCATATTATCAAGGCCTTTTGCTTACAATGGCCAAGATGAGAGGTCTTGATTCATACGTCCCTTCACAAGACAAAAACAGGAAATTTTTTGACGGAACAAGGTTAGGACAAATTGCCACCCTTACAACGTTGCCTCAGTTTTCCTATGACAGGTTGGTACGTAGAAGCTCTACCATTGATGCTGTATGGCTTAACGAGCGACGAATGCCTCATTCTTTCTTTGAAGTAGAACATACTACAGATATTCAGAATTCTCTTCTCAAATTCGTTGACCTTCAAGATTTCAATGTCAAAATGTATGTGGTAGCCGACATTAAGCGAAAAGCCGAATTTGAACATAAACTATCCTTCAGTGCCTTTAAAGATTTAAGAGAGGGAAAGAGAGTCAAGTTCATGAGCTATACTAATTTAATAGAACTATACGAAGAAGATATGAGAAGGTCGACGCTTGATCTTATCATATAAGTAAATGTGCAACTTAACATTAACCTAACTATTCAGATTTTCTTAACCCCTCTCTGCGGTAGCTTTCGCAGTGCAGCGGCCCTCCGCTGCTCATTTTGAGCCAGCCCTCTGGCTCTCACAAGGCTGCAGGCATAAAGTCGCGTCGGAGGGCCGACGCTTAAAGAGCAGCGGAGGGCCGCTGCACTGCGAAAGCTACCGCAGAGAGGAAAGGATGTTCCATAAAGCTATAGGGAAGAATCTCTCTGGATTCAGAAAGTGATAGTTTAACGTAAATGTGACCATTCACTTAATGCTTTACAATTGATCTTTTTTGATCACGGAAGTTAAAGATTGATCTTTAGGGTTTTAAGCGGATTTTTGATCTTACTTTTGCCGACGATAACCAACGGCAAAGATGATCTACTACTCAACGACCAATCAAGACTTCACGCTTCATCACGGCGACTGCCGCGAGGTGATGCCCCGTCTCCCTGAGCGGTCGATTGACGTGGTCTTTGCCGACCCGCCTTACTTTCTGAGCAATGGCGGGATTAGCTACCAGAGCGGGCAGGTGGTGAGCGTCCACAAGGGCGACTGGGACAAGTCGCGTGGCCGTGAGGCCGACAACGAGTTTAACCGTCAATGGCTGGCTGCAGCTCGCCGTGTGCTGAAAGACAGCGGCACGATATGGGTGAGTGGCACCTACCACAACATCTTCAGCATTGCCCACAACCTCACTGAACTGGGCTTCAAGATACTCAACGTCATCACATGGCAGAAGACCAACCCTCCGCCAAACGTCTCCTGCCGTTACTTCACCTTCAGCACGGAGATGGTGATCTGGGCGCGCAAGATGGAGAAGGTGCCCCACTACTTCAACTACGAGCTGATGAAGCGCATGAATGGCGACACGCAGATGACCGACGTATGGCGCCTGCCAGCCATTGCTCCCTGGGAGAAGCGCTTCGGCAAACACCCCACGCAGAAGCCCCTCAAACTCCTCTACCGCATCCTGCTGGCCTCAACGCACCAAGGGGACTTGGTGCTCGACCCTTTTTCGGGGAGCGCCACCACAGGCATCGCCGCCAATCTCTTAGGACGTCGCTACATTGGCATCGACTTGGAGCAGGCTTTTCTCGACCTAAGCATCAAGCGCAAGGGAGAGATAGCCGACCCGTCAGCAGCCGAAACAATCTTGAAGCGCCTGGCCGAAAACCCCGATGAAAGCACGGTGATGGTCAACCATGCCCGCCCCTCTGCCCTCAAGCTGATGATAGAAAAAGGCATTTGCTATCTCCGCGCCGGCGACACTCAAGGCTCGCTGCTTGTCAAGCCGGGCTTTGAGCGCATGGGCTACGTGCTGCTCCATACCGGCGGCGAGAATCCTCGGCTGTTCCCCTTGCTGCGGCGCGGTAAATTCCAGATTTGGACCGCCGAGACGCTCCGCGAAAAAGGCCTCGAAGCAGAGCATGCCCCATATTACATCGTGCTGCATTTCGACGCCACCAAAGAGATAGCTCTCGACCGCGAGCCCGACCTTAAGCGCAACCGCGCCACCTTCGTCACCACCCTGCGCCCCCTCTCCGACTTCGTCACATTTTAAAGGTGCTGGTAAAAATTGTATAATTGACTTGGTCCCACCGGCGTAGCATCATGTTTGTAGAAGGTCTGTTGACCTGCCAATTCTATATTGAGATATGACTTGAACTGATAAAATTTCAGTGATGGTCACTCTTCGGCTTTCGGCGCAAAGTTAGCAATAAAATCCGAGTTTCTTGTGCATGAT
>JAJBVL010000038.1 GCA_020859845.1 Bacteroidales bacterium | reverse complement strand
GATGCAAACCCTCCATCAATAAAAGCTTGACTAAGGGCAATAAAAACGAATAAGACTCCAAGAATGCCAAAATCATCGGGGGTTAACAAACGGGCGAGTATAATATTAGTGATAAACGAGATTCCTAGTCCTCCAAATCGGTTGAGGCTGGACCAAATGGCACCATTTATCGCTTTCTTTTTTAGGTCACTCATTCCGGCGTTTTATGCGTTCTTGGATGTATTCAATAACTTCTTGAGTTCTCTTCCCAAAACAAGGTCCACTCAACAACTGCTCAAATTCAATTCCTGGGTAGTTGACGTTTGCCTCAATTAAAATAGGAGTGTTATCTTTATTTAATGCAATATCCCATCCTACGAACCTCATCATTGGAATTCTTAGATGTAATTCTTTTGTGAATTCTTTTATTTTGTCAAGAGCGGAAATGCAACACTCATTTAATTTAGAGCCTCCACGTTCCTCTATAATTTCAAAATTAGAATTCATTCCTAAAGAAAGGGCACCGGTTCTTAAATCTACACCAGTCATAGTGCCTCCATTCCCTCCGCCAATATTATCTACCTCTTTACCATCTGCTCCAATTTTGAAATTTATCATAGGTATTGAAAATTCTCCATTGATTAGAAGAGATGTGACCCTGAAAGTGTTTAAAGATGTAGGATTGTATTTTGCTGTTTCCTCACTCTGCTGAATTTTCTCTTGGATGACGAAGTCACTATTGAAGCCTTTTAAAACAGTATCTAAATTTTTGGCACTCAACACATCCTTCTTAAGAATCTGAACTCCTCTTCCACAACATGAATTTATTGAAGGTTTAATAACAATGTCAGTTTCGGCCTCCATAATTGTTTGGATTGCTTGTTTCATTGTTATTAATCTTGAATCTTTAGAAAGAAAAGCACCTCTTATATTTTTGGCAAGGAGAGGAGGCGTCTTTTTAGAGTCCCAAATTACGTCTAATATGCCCTTGTCACGTATAGTTGCCTCTTCGTTTCTTGGATTCAATTCCCAAAGAATATAAGGGTTGAAAACAATGAGAGGACATATGTCTTCAATCGAACCTCGAAAAAATTTAAAAAGTTCAAGTTCTGGATATGCCTGTTTTGGGAACGGGCATATTCTACCCCATTTGCTTTTTACATAAATTTTCTCCTCTGAAGAAAGAGGTGTAACTACCCCCCCCTCAGCGAGTTAAGTATCTCATGCCTTTGAGACGTTAATGCTATGCGCTTTTGGCGAAAGGAGAAAATTCTGTTTCTTACAAGATGCTTAAGTTCAGAGATCATTTAGAATACCAATTTATATAGTTTCGCTGCAAAATAAACGTCATGGAGAGCTAAGCCATAGTTGTAGGCTATGATTCTCTCTTCCGATGAGGTCCTTCCTTGTTTTTCACCTCGGAGCACTTCTCCTAGTTCATCGAAGGCTTTGAACTGATCAAAGTATTGGAACCCCTTGATATGGTCGTAATCATCCCCAAAGACATGGTCAAAGACAGTGTCGCAGTTTTGGAATCCTCGGGTGTGTATAGGCACTAAAAGCACTCCTGGTTCAAACCAGTTAACGTCTTCCACAAGCATCTCCTTGGCCGATGTTATGGCCGACACTACCACATCTGCGCCTTGGACAAGACTTCTCATGTCGTCTACTATCTCGAATGTGAGATTGGTGTGGTGGCTAAACTCTTCCGCAAACCGTTCGGCTTGATCTTTGTATCTCTTCAGACGGATTGTAAGAACTTCATCAGTCGTCACGTCAGCAAGGCACTTTAATGTAGCTCGAGCAATCTGTCCAAGCCCAATGAAAGAATAAACTTTGGAGTCGGGTTTGCGCAAAGTCTTTATCGCTAAAGTAGCTACTGCTCCAGTGCGCATATTGGTTATCCAATCCGCATCCATTAGCGCTATTGCATCCCCCGAGATTGTGTCATACAGGGTAAGACTACTTTTTAAAGCTGGATGACGTCCCTCAGTCCGTGACACTACCTTGACACCAAACCTGTGCATTTCCTCTGGAAGAAGGCATGGCATCGTGGTGATGAAATCATCCCCTTGAGGATGAACGGGTATCTTCTTGGGAAGCTGGCATTCTTTCTTGATTAGGAAAGACTCCCTCACCCATTCAACGCAGGTAGCGGGAGAAATGTCCAGTTTCTGAATGTCTTCGTTTGAGATATACTTAGGGCCCATTCTACAGAGAATTTAAAGCCTCAACTAAGGCATGATTATCTTTGCGGTCACGAACTGCCACGCGAATCATATTGCGGCCTTCAAGGCCCGTTTTGGTGTCGCAGTCCTTGATGAGGATGTTGTGGCGGGTAAGAAGCAGTTCGGCAAGTTCTCTAGAGGTGAAACGGTCTGTAATCTCGCAAAGGAAGTAATTGGCTTGCGAGGGGATTACGCGGAGGAATGGCACCTTTGAAAGCTCCTCGAAAAACTCACCGCGCACTTCCTGAAACTTGGCGCAGGCCTTCTTGTAGTCGCGGAAATACTTGTCGCTTATCTGGAGATAAAACTCACCGAAGGAGTTGATGTTCCAAATGCCCACATCCTTCTTGATGCGACTGATAAGCTCCGTATCTCCAGAGGCAAGCACACCAAGTCGTAGGCCTGGGACGCCATAGCTCTTGGAGATGGATTTCATCACCACGAGATTATGGTAGGCTTCCAATATCTCGTTCAGCAGAAGGCTGCTGGTCTCCCAAGCCTCGCTGAAGTCCACAAAGCTTTCATCAACGATGAGTGTGATGCCACGCTCCTTACACCAAGCGCAAAGCATCAGCACCTCTGTGGCTGGTATCATGTTGCCCGAGGGATTGTCGGGGTTTATGAGCAGGAGCGTCTTGATGTCTTTGTCATTGAAGAAATGCTTAAGGTCGTCAGCCGTGTAGGAGAGGTCGCGATTATCGGGGAAGAAGGCTACTATATCCTCTTTGCGCTTACGATGAGGGTATTCCTCGAATGTCGGGTAAACTATTCCAATCTTCCCCTCGTCACCTTCCATGAGGCTCTTGATGAGCTCCGCAGCGCCGTTGCCCACCACAATGTATTCTTGCTTGACGTTGAAGGTCTTGCCGGCAAGAAGACTGTTGACAAACATGCCCGATGGATATTCTGTCAGCAGTCTGTCAAAGTTGGCTTGTATCTCATCTCGCATCTTCTGGGGAGGATAGAAAGGATTGACGAGATAGCAGAAGTCAAGCAGATGCTCAAAACGCCAATAGCCTCCGTAGCGCTTCATGTATTTAGCCAGCTTTTCTTCGTCTTTGGAGAAGATGGTCTCCGCTATGTCTTTGTCTTGCACATCGTCTATCTCGTACCAAGGAAGTTCGCCAACTGGCTTGGCTTTCATCTCTGCGTTTTTGAGAAGGATGATGACGCGTAGCACTTGCTCGTAATACTCGTTGTTGCCAAGCGCCTTTACGTATGCCTCCAAAAAAGGTATGTATTGGTTTTTTGAAAACTCCTTGCTAAACTTGTAGATGTTGACGGTCTTGTAGTAGAGGGGAGTGTCTTCATAACGGAAGGCTTCCTTGGGAACGAAGTTGACGATGTTGTTGTCATTGTCTATGCGAACCATTGTCCCGTCCATCCAAGTCTCGTATTTGGCCACGAGGGCCAGATTGGGGAAAGGATCGGAGAGTATGAGATCAAACATCCTCGGATCTACGATGAGGTCGCTTTCAATGAGAAGCGTGTCGTCCTCGGTCATCTTGTCCTTCACGAGCGAGAGGGAGTAGATGTTGTTGGTCTTGTCGTAGATTGGGTTGTTGTGGTACTCTATCTTGAGCCTGTCGGCATATCGGTCGCCAATATAGTCGATTACGTTCTGGCCTTTGTAGCCTACGACGATGATTACACGCGACAGGTTGAGGCGAGACAATTGGTCGAGCATGCGGTCGATGAGGCGTACCCCATTGACCGGCAGCATACATTTGGTGTTGTCCTTGGTCCATTCACCAAGGCGACGACCCATGCCTGCGGCAAGGATTATTGCTTGCATAAAATGTATTTGGTGCGTTTATTTGGGCTTTCGTTTCTTTTCGTAAGGGAATGGGAGAAGAGGTAGGCTTGAAAATTGTCGGGTGAATTCTCGGGGCTCAATAACTTCCAGGACGTTGACGAAGCGCTTAAAGGCTTTGTCAAAGGACTCTAGCTCTTCTTTGGGTATGTCTTTGTCGTCAAGGTTTTGGAGGAGAATGGCTGCGAGAGAGAGACCATTATAGAAGACAATGTCTTGTGGGGATTTTCCTGCCAGATCTATAAATAAGATGCGGAGACCAGGAAGAAGGTAGTAGAAACACCAAAAGTCGGTGGTGTGGTCATCTTTGAGACAGGTTGCAAGGAGAGTCTCGGTTATTTTCTCGATGGACTTGGTTGGAAATGGCTTAGGTGCATCTTCGAGGGGGAAGAGGGATGTAGCGCGGAGGGCCTCGACCTTGTCAAGAGCCGCTTTGGCGCAATGATAGGTTTCGTTGATGGGGATAAGGCCGCTATCGAAAGTGCTTAATATAGATTTATAGGCCTTCCAAGTCAGAGCTTTGCTCCTTATATCGGAGATGACCGTGTCGCAAAAGATGCTAAAGCGAACTTGGAAAGTCATGGCTAAGTAGTGCGGTAAGTATCAAAAATCTACCCTGCTGCTGAGAAAGGGAAGTGGGGATTTGGCGCCTCGCGGGGAGGGGACGCTCATGGAATCATTGGAGAGAAAAAGTGGGGCAGTGAGGAGTCGAACCTCCAGCGCTCTTCTACTATCCAGAATGCCAGCCCTGTAACCTTGCAACTCTCTGCTAGAGTTCTGCCCCAGAATTGCGCTGCCCCACCACTTCAAGGTTTCCCTAATGCTAATCATCGTCATTCTCCTCTTTAAAAGATTGTAAATGCTGGCCACGCCCAGCGTGAACTGGAAGAAGGAAGGCATCACGCAGCCGAGTAGATGACAGGATATGGTTGCTAACAAGCCGGTTAGTTTCGGTGTAAATATCTTTACGGATGAGTATTAAGCCTATATTGGCGATAGTACCAACACTCGGAATCTGTTCGTAGGCGTGTGATGGTGTCGTCAGAGCAAAAGTCACGGGCACGGGCTATGAAAGCGATGGAGGAGGACATGGTGGCCGTTGAGTAAAAAGTGGCCCGGAGGCTATGTAGTGCGGTTGCCTCAACCGCCTATGTAAAGCGGCTGCCTCAGCCGCACGGAGGGGATTCCGTATCTCCCCTTCGGGGCTATGAGGATGGAGCCTCGGGGGTAAGTTACCTTCGCCTGGGCGGTCGGGCAAGCTGCCCAACCTACGATGTCGCCTGACGTTTTCCTCCGATGATGGGGGCCGCGAGGCCGCCGGCCCCTCCGAAATGCTATCAAGCTGGAATCCGTGTGGATCAGTGCAATCCGTGTGGGTCCGTGTTCCTCCGTGTGGGTCCGTGGTTGAGCACGCGAGGGCGCCGTGCTCTACGATGAGTGGATGGGGGAGGGGTAAGTCTTTTATTCCTGCTGGAAGGTGTATCTTTCTAGCAGTCAGTGAGTTGTAAAGGATGATGGGGCGACTGGGTCGTGAGGGAGGAACGTCGCGATGGCGTCCTGTGTGGGAAGATCGGTGCAAAGGTACGCATAATTTCTAAAATTAAAAGTGTGAGGACAAAATTATTATCAAAAGATAATCTTTGGGAAAGAGAAAAATAAGGCGCTTTGCGCCTTAAAGTCAAGAGTCAAAAGTCAAAAGTCAAAAGTGGGCTGCGCCTTAAAGTCAAGAGTCAAAAGTCAAAAGTCAAAAGTGGGCTTCGCCTTAAAGTCAAGAGGCAAGCGCTTTGCGCAAAGGCAAAAGGCAAAAGTCAAGAGGAAAGGCTGGGGTCTTAGACTTTTTAGCTTTTAGGCTTTTAAGGTCGTCTTGTGGTGGGCGGCTTCGCCGCCGCGTGCGGCTGAGGCAGCCGCGGTACATGGGCGGCTGGGGCAGCCGCAATACATAAGCAGCGGAGGGCCGCTGCACTGCGAAAGCTGCCGCAGCGGGGGCTATGACTGGTGCGTTTAAGCGGTTAATGCGCCTCTTATTCGTCAGAATTGTTTACCTTTGCAGCATGAAAAATGATGACGATATGACAAGGGTGGGGCATCTGAGCTTTGATGCCTCCGAGAAAAAGTTTAAGGAGGTGGACCCGATGGCGCTGCCTCTGCTGCCTACGCGCGACTTCGTGCTGTTCCCCGGCGTGACGTTCCCCATCTCGTTGGGGCGCGAGAGCACGGTGAAGATTGCCGAATGGGCCTATGAAAAGGGCGAACCTATCGGTGTGGTGTGTCAGCGGCGCCCCGAGATTGAGAAGCCCAAGCTTCGCGACCTCTACGACTATGGCGTAGTGGCGACGGTGCTCAAGGTCTTTGACCTCCCAGATGGCTCGAAGACTGCCATCCTCGCCGCCAATGATAAGTTTAGGAAACTGAGGGCGTCGATGTACAATCCTTGTAAGGACGCGCTGACGGCTGAGGTGAAGGTGATACGCGAACCGAGACCCCGCAGCATCGACCGCGAGTTTTTCACTCTCGCCACGGCTATCAAACACACGGCGCTCAAGCTTATGCGCTCGATACAAGATGGTCCCGCCGACCTGGCCATCAACCTCGAAAACTTCAACGATGCTGTGGCCGTGGTCAACATGGTGGCTACCCACCTGCCTACGCCAGTATCCGTGAGGCAGGAGATGCTTGAGGTGGCCCGCCCAAAGCAGCGTGCTTTCAAACTGCTGATGGAGCTGAGCCGCAACGAGCAGATGGTGGCCATCTCACGTTCGATACAGGAGCGAACGAAGCAGCACATCACCGAGCAGCAGCGCCAGGCTTTCCTCCACGAACAGATGGAGTCGATACGCAAGGAACTGTATGGCGACGAGACCGACGCCACGCGCTTCAAAGAGCGCGCCAACGAGACTAAGCTTTCGGAGGCGGCTCGCGCAGTGTTTGACCGCGAGGTGGAGAAGCTCGACCGCATGAACCCCCAGAGCCCCGAATATTACACCTTATATACATATCTCGAAACGCTCCTCAGCCTGCCGTGGGACAAGGAGAGCCCCGCCCACTGCGACATCAAAGCCGCCCGCGAGACGCTCGACGCCGACCATTATGGGCTGGAGAAGGTGAAGGAGAGAATCCTGGAGCAACTGGCCGTGATGCAGCTGCGTCCCGAAGGCCACGCTCCTATAATATGCCTGGTGGGTGCGCCGGGCGTGGGCAAGACGTCGCTGGGTCAGTCGATAGCACGGGCACTGGGTAGGGAATACCACAGGGTGTCGCTTGGCGGTCTGCACGACGAGGCCGAGATTCGAGGCCATCGCCGCACGTATATCGGCGCGATGCCGGGTCGCATTATCGAGGCTATGCGCAGGGTAGGGACCCGCAACCCGGTGATGCTGCTCGATGAGATTGACAAGATGAGCAGCGACTTTCGCGGCGACCCGGCAGCGGCTATGCTCGAGGTGCTCGACCCTGAGCAGAACAGCCACTTCCACGACAACTATGTCGACGTGGACTTCGACCTGAGCCGCGTGGTGTTTATCGCTACGGCAAATACGCTTTCGACGGTGGCGCAGCCGCTGCTCGACCGTATGGAGGTGATAAGCATTTCGGGCTATCTGCTGGAGGAGAAACTGGAGATAGCGCGGCGCCATCTGGTGCCGAGGGTGTGGAGCGAGTGTGGCATCGACCCGGAGCGGTATACTATCACCGACGAGGCTATCACGGCCATCATCGAGCAGTATACGAGCGAGAGCGGTGTGCGTCAGCTGGAGAAGCAGCTGGCCAAGGTGGCAAGGCGCCTGGCGCTGGCCATCGTGAGCCAGGAAGCCGACGAAACGCAGGAGGTGGGGCCTGAACAGCTAAAGGAACTGCTGGGCGTGGCCATCTATACCAAGGATAGATATGAGGGGAACGAATACCCAGGGGTGGTGACAGGCCTTGCATGGACGGCTGCCGGGGGAGAGATTCTGTTCATCGAAAGCTCGCTGGCCCCGGCAAAGGGCGAGAAACTGACGCTGACGGGCAACCTCGGCGACGTGATGAAGGAGAGCGCTACGATTGCCCTCCAGTACGTGCGAGCTCACTCCAAGGAGATAGGCATAGCCGATGATGCTTTCACCGACCGCGCGCTTCATATCCATGTGCCCGAAGGAGCGATACCCAAGGATGGACCCTCGGCAGGCATCACAATGGCCACCTCGATAGCCTCGGCTCTGACAGGCCGCAAGGTAAAGCCACGGATAGCCATGACGGGCGAGATAACGCTACGCGGCAAGGTGCTTCCCGTGGGAGGCATCAAGGAGAAGATCCTCGCCGCCAAGCGCGCTGGTATCGACACTATCCTGCTCTCGGAAACCAACCGAAAGGATGTGGAAGACATCCGAGAGGTGTATCGCGAGGGGCTACAGTTTGTCTACGTCAACGATGTAAGAGAGGTGCTGAGCTATGCCCTTGAAGACTGACCGCCCGACGAGCCAAGAGCCTATTGTGGCCACCCCCTTTGCGCATCCTATCTACGTGATGCCAAAGCCGGTGGGGTCGGCTTGCAATCTGGCCTGCGAGTATTGCTACTATCTGGAGAAGAAAGACTTTTATCCCGAGGCCAAGCGCCAACTGATGAGCGAGGCCACTCTGGAGGAGTTTACGCGCCAGTATATCGCCAGCTCCACGTCGGGCGAGGTGATGTTCACATGGCATGGCGGAGAGGCGACGATGCGCCCACTCGACTTCTATCGTAAAGCGATGGATCTGCAGCGCGAGTATGGCAAGGGACGACTGATAGTCAACTGTCTGCAGACCAACGCCACGCTCTTGAACGACGAGTGGTGTCGCTTCCTCAAGGCCAACAACTGGCTGGTGGGAGTGTCGATCGACGGGCCGCAGGAGTTTCACGACGAGTATCGTCGCGCACGCGGTGGCAAGCCTACGTTTATGAACGTGATGCGCGGCATCCATCTGCTGCAGAAGCATGGCGTGGAATGGAACGCCTTGGCCGTGGTCAACGACTACAATGGCGACCATCCGCTGGAGTTTTACCGTTTCTTCAAGGAGATAGGCTGTCAGTATCTGCAGTTTACGCCCATCGTGGAGCGTCAGAAAGCCGATGGCCACTTGGCGGCAGTGGACAACGACGGTGCCATCACCCCGATGAGCGTGGAGCCGCGTCAATGGGGTCGATTTCTGATAGAGATCTTCGACGAATGGGTGAAGCAGGATGTGGGCAAGGTGTTTGTGCAACTCTTCGATGCCACGCTGGCCAACTGGGTAGGTGTACCTCCCGGCATCTGCACACTGGCCCCCACCTGCGGACATGCGGCGGCGATGGAGTGGAATGGCGATGTGTATTCCTGCGACCACTTCGTGTTTCCCCAATACCGCCTCGGCAATATCCACGAGCAGACAATCATCGAGATGATGGGCTCGGAGCGGCAGACGCAGTTTGGCGCTGACAAGCGCGACTTGCTGCCACGCCAGTGTAGGGAATGTCGGTGGCTGAAGGCGTGCAACGGCGAGTGTCCGCGCAATCGGTTTGCCATCACCGCTGACGGCGAGACGGGGCTGAACTATCTCTGCGAGGGGTATCGCATGTACTTTGAGCATGTGGCGTCGGCGATGGACGAGATGAAGGCGCTGCTCGAGCGCGAGGAGCCGCCAGCCAAAATTATGGAGAAATATCGTAAACCAGATTAAGCGATGCTCGTAAATGTGATATTGCCGCTGCCGCTGGCTCCTACCTTTACCTACTCCATCGATACTGAGACGCTGGGGGTGGTGAAGATTGGCCAGAGGGTGATAGTGCCTTTTGGCTCGAAGAAGCAGTATACGGCCATCGTGACGGCCATCGACGTGCCTGCCCCTGAGGGTTACAGGGTGAAGGAGGTGGTGGAGGTGGTCGACCAGGCCCCCATCGTCACGCGCTCGCAACTGCAGCTCTGGCACTGGATAGCGGAGTATTACTTGTGTACAGTAGGGGAGGTGTATCGCGCAGCAGTGCCTACGGGGCTGAGGATTGAGAGCGAAACGAGCGTGGAGCTGGCCCCCGATTATGAGGAGGCGATGGACAACCGTCTGTCGGAGCGCGAACTGATAGTGATGGCCGCGCTCGACAAGACCGACAAGGCCATGACCCTCGACCAACTGGCAAAGGCCACTGGCTTCGCTGGCATCAACACCATCATTTCACGGCTGCTCGACAAGAGAGCCATCATCGTCAAGGAGCGACTGCAGGAGCGATATACCCCCAAGAAGGTCAACTATGTGGAGCTGCTGATCGACCCTAATAATAAGCAAGACTTGGAGCGTGGCTTCGGGGCAGTGAAGGGCGCTCCTAAGCAAGAGACGGCGCTACTGGCGCTGCTCGACATGACACGAGGCGAAGAGAAGGCCGAGGTGGTGAGGAGCGCTCTGATGGAGCGTGCCGACGCCACGCTGTCTGTGCTTCAGACCATGGCCAAGAAGGGCCTCATAGCGCTTAAGCAGCGGGTGGTGAATCGTTTTGACAGTCGAGGTATGTTGCCGCAGCCGTTGCCAGAACTGTCGGTGGCTCAGCGAGTGGCTCTGCAAGCAATCAATGATCAATGGAGGGAGAAAGACGTGTGTCTGCTCCATGGGGTGACCTCCAGCGGCAAGACGGAGATATATATCCATCTGGCCAACTACGCCATGGAGAGTGGGCGACAGGTGCTGTTTCTCGTGCCAGAGATAGCGCTGACCACCCAACTGACGGAACGCCTGCAGCGTGTGCTCGGCGACCGAGTGATTATCTATCACTCGAAGTTTTCCGACAACGAGCGCGTGGATATCTGGCGCAAAATGCTTCAGGAGCGCGAGCCATGCCTGGTGATAGGTGCTCGCTCGGCGCTATTCCTGCCGTTTGCCCAACTGGGACTGGTGATAGTCGACGAGGAGCACGACCCGAGCTACAAACAGGCCGACCCAGCACCGCGCTACAACGCTCGCGACGCGGCGCTCGTCCTGGCGCGTCAGCACGGGGCTAAGGCTCTGCTGGGTAGCGCCACTCCGGCCATCGACACATATTACAAGGCCACGAATGGCAAATATGGCCTCGCAAGGCTTACCGAGCGATTTGCTGGCGCCATTCTGCCAGAGGTGGAGCTAATCGACCTGAAACGTGCTCGCCTCAAGGGAGAGATGGATGGGGCTTTTGCGCTGAGGACGCAGCGGCTGGTGGCCGACGCGGTGGCTCGCGGTGAGCAGGCGATAGTGTTTCTCAACCGCCGTGGGTATGCGCCGATGGCGCTGTGTAGGAAGTGTGGCTACGTGCCTCGCTGCGAGCATTGCGACGTGTCGCTGACCTACCATAAGCATGTGGACCGTCTGGTGTGTCACTACTGCGGTACGCTCTATCCGCTGCCTACCATCTGCCCCGTGTGCAAGGAGCCGGGGATAGAGATCGTAGGCTATGGCACGGAGCGTATAGAGGGGGAGGTGGAGCGTCTATGGCCGGGCGTCCCCACTACGCGTATGGACCTCGACACGACGCGCAACAAGGAGGGCTATCAGCGGCTTATCAATCAGTTTTCGGATGGGAAGACTAAGATATTGGTGGGGACTCAGATGGTGACCAAGGGCCTTGACTTCGCGGGGGTGAGCACTGTGGCGATAGTCAACGCCGATGCACTGGTCAACCAGCCCGACTTCCGCTCGGCGGAGCGGGCGTTCAACATGATGGCGCAGGTGGCGGGGCGCGCTGGGCGTCGCGACAAGCCGGGCCTGGTGGCTGTGCAGACTTACAATGTGGAGCATCCGCTGATGCAGTATCTGGTGGCTCATGACTACGAGGGGTTTTACGCCCACGAGGTAGAGGAGCGGAGGCGCTATGGCTATCCTCCGTTCACCAAGATTATCTATATTTACATCAAGCATCGCGACCCGCGAGAGGTCGACGAGGTAGCGGTGGCTTATGGGCGGCGGCTACGCGAGTTGTTTGGCAACCGTGTGTTTGGGCCGGAGGAGCCGCTGGTGGGGCGAGTACAAAACATGTATATACGCAAGTTGATGCTAAAGGTGGAGCTGACTGCGTCGATGAGTAAGTTGAAGGAGATACTGCGAGCGCTCAACGAGGAGCTTCACCAGAGCCGTATGCCAGCCATGCGTGGCGCCCAAGTCTACTACGACGTGGACCCGTATTAAGTCAAAAGTCAAAAGTCAAAAGTCAAAAGTCAAAAGTGCCATGCGGAGGAGTATTAAGTCAAAAGTCAAAAGTCAAAAGTCAAAAGTGCCATGCGGAGGAGTATTAAGTCAAAAGTCAAAAGTGCCATGCGGAGGAGTATTAAGTCAAAAGTCAAAAGAGTTACTTCTTGCCCCCGGTTTTAACAGTGGCTATTATTTTGGAGAGTAACTTCAATAAAGAACAACAAGTGTCAGATAGAGGTTTGTATTTGGCCTCTGGAAGATATTGAGCTCTATAAAGAAGTTTAAGCCAATAGATTGTTTCATTTGCCTCTTTTTGGGAAATTGCCAGTTTATGAATAAAATCTTCTCGACTTTCAGCACAGTTAGCCTCAGCAATATTAGCTCCAATAGATGTACCTGACCGTAAAAGCTGTTTACTCATTATGTACTCATCCCTATCTTCTTTTAGGTACTTTACAATCTTTACAACTTCAAGAGCAAAATCTTCCGACATTATTGTTTTAGCATCAGTTTTCATAAATTTATAGTCTATTGATTATAATGTTAATTTTTCTGCCGCATGGCACTTTTGACTTAATACTCCTCCGGATGGTACTTTTGACTTTTGACTTTTGACTTTTGACTTAAAACAGGAGCTGGTAGTCGACGACGTCGAGGGTGAGGTCCAGTTTGTGGCCTACGGCCTCGAAGTGGGAAACTTGGGTGAAGCCCAGGGCCTCGTGGAGACGGATGCTCGGTAGATTGCCACCGGTGATGCAAGCTATCAAGGAGTAGTAGCCACGCTGGCGACAGTCGGCGATGAGCCGCTCCATCAGCAGTCGGCCTATGCCATGCCCTGTGGCCTCTGGAGCGAGATAGATGGTGGTCTCCATGGCTCCAGCGTAGGCTGGACGATCTTTCCACGGATGCACGTAGCAAAACCCTATGACGCGCCCCGAGACCTCATCCTCCCACACATAGTAGGGATGCTCGGCGGCTATTCCCTCCACGCGACTCTTCATCTGGGCGAGGGTGAGCGGCGTGGTCTCGAAGGAGACCGTGGTGTTGACCACATAATGGTTGTAGATCTCGCAGATGCGCGATATATCGGAGGGATGGACGGGGCGTATCATATTAGTATAATTAGGTGTAGAAAGTTTCGGGCGACAAAGTTAATAGCTTTAACTGAGATGCGCAACCCGCCCATGGGCGTTAACGGTTGGTAGCGTTGGAACTTAAAGATGGTTAAATCTGCGCAGTTTAGCCATTTATATGAACCTTTACTGGGGCCGTGGCGTTTTATAGTCAAACAAGGAAATTAGCACTAATAAGCATAATGTGATGAATGGAGAGAGAGGCACTCGTGAGAGTTTCTCTCTTTTTTTGTGCCTTTTCAGAAAATTGGCATTATATTTGTAGAGAGATAGAAAGAGAGAGAGATAGAAAGAGAGAGATAGAGAGATAGAGCATCTTTAGCTTTTCAGCTTTTAACCCTCAAACACGCTTAACTAAATGGAACTAAAACAACTACGACAGATGAAGCAGGCGGTGGAGGACGCTCTTCAGCGCCATCGCTTGACGGAGGCTTTTGGCCATCTGGAGGCTATGACGCAAGCCATGCACAGCCCCTGGGAGGTGGCCGAGGAACTCCGCTCGCTCCAGTCGCAATATACATATATGATGAAATACGCCCTCGATGGCGTGGCCGACCCAAGCCGCGGGGCGGTCTATGCCGACATATCAAAGGGCGTGCTCAACCTCGCCAACACGCTGATGCGTCAGTGTGCAAAACCCACGGCGCCAACCCTATACTTCAACACCTTGCGCTACGAAGAGCTGCAGCGCGGCGACACCATAGGCCGACTGATAGAGAGCTACCTCAAGACCCTCGACCGTCTCAACATGGCCACTATGACTGGTATTGAGGCGAGCAACGAGCAGCAAGCCGACCAGATGGAGCAAGAGCTTGAGGCTCGCGCCACACGGGCGTTTCACCGCACATGGGTGAGCCATCCCCTCACCAGCGACGACGTCTACGCCCTGCGCCAGCTCATCATGAGCCCCGTGGCTGGAAGGCCTGTGAGGCAGCAAATGCTCTCGGCAGTGATGCTTGGCGCACTGGAATACTACGACGAGCGCCGACTGCTGCTGCTCGCCGACATCTACGCCGACAAGAACAGCGACCTTAGGATGGTGGCCCTGGCCGCTTTACTGCTGGCCATGTGGATGAATCGCACGGTGCTGGGCGGCTCGCGCCTCAGCTCCCGACTAAAGGCGCTGGCCGACGACCCGCAGTGGGAAAAGGATGTCAGGATGGTATTTATGCAATATATCCGCACACGCGACACCGAGCGCATCAACCGCAAGATGCACGACGAACTGATACCCGAAATGCTCAAGCTTCGCCCGGAGATAAGTCGGCGCCTACAAGAATTGCAGGAACGCGACCCCCAGCTCATCGACGAGGAAAACCCCGAATGGCAAGAGCTGATGGAGGAGAGCGGCCTCGCCGACAAGATGAAGCAGCTGACGGAGCTGCAGGCCGACGGCGGCGACGTGATGATGGGGGCTTTTGCCCACTTGAAGACATTCCCCTTCTTTAGCGAGGTGGCCAACTGGTTTTTGCCCTTCTTTCCCCAGCATAGCGAGGTGAAGAAAGCCATGGGTCAATTTGCCGACGAGCTGGGGAGCTTGATAGAGAATTGCGGTGTGCTCTGCCACAGCGACCGTTACTCGATGGCCCTCTCGATGAGCAATGTCTCGGAGGCCCAAAGCCGACTGATGATGGAGCAGCTACGAGCCCAAAACGTCAACATCGCCGAGCTGCAACAGTCGCTCCTGCTGCAAGACGAACGCATGAGGGAATACGAGGTGAACCACTATGTACAAGATCTCTACCGCTTCTTCAAACTCTTCCGCCGCAAAGGAGAGTTTGCCGACCCATTCCTGTCGCCTATCAACTTGATAGAGCTTCCTCTAATAGGAGATGCGTTGATTGACTCTGAATTGCTAAAGCTCGTGGGCGAATTCTACTTCAAGCGCCAATATTATAATGATGCACTCAGCATCTACCAGTTGATGCTGCGCCGAGGCGACAACGCGCCTGAGCTCTATCAGAAGGCCGGATTTTGCCTGCAGAAGGGAGGCGAGCTCGACGAGGCTCTCAAGATGTATGAGAAGGCCCATCTGCTACGTCCCGACAGCCAGTGGACCCTCAAGCGCCTGGCCTATTGCCATCGCTTGATGGGCAACCACGCCGAGGCTGCTCGCTACTATCGCCAACTGGCTGAAGCCGCCCCAGAGGATATCAACACGGCTCTCAACCTCGGCTACTGCCTGATGGCCCAGGGGCTCCACGACGAGGCCTTGAAACAATACTTCAAGGTGGAATACCTCGATCAGAAGAGCCAAAAAGCCGTGAGACCAATCGCTTGGTGTCTCTTCCTCCAGGGCGATCTGGAGCGCGCTGAGGCCTACTACTCTAAACTCGCTCCCGACCAACTGACGGCCACCGACGCTCTCAACCAAGGCCATCTGCGATTGGCGCAAGGCCACGTGCGACAGGCGGTCGACTCCTATAAGCGCAGCATACAGCTGACCCCTATCGACTCTTATCAACACTTTACCGACCAGATGAAGGCCGACCGCGACGTATTGCTCCAGCGGGGAGTGGACCCGCTGCTCATCGACCTCGTCATAGACGCCACTCTCAACCAATGAATCCACTCGTAGCTACGGCGTGGGAATACCCACCATTTGACCAAATCACCGAAGAAAACTATCCCGAAGCCATCAAGACGGGCATTGAAAAGGCCCTAAAGGAGGTGGATGATATAGTGAGCAATCCAGAGCCACCGTCGATGGCCAACACGGTGGTGGCGCTGGAGCGCGCCGGCGCCGACTTGACGCGGACGCTGGGAGTGTTTTATCCTATGCAATCGGCACTCTCCACCCCACGCATGATGGAGATAGCTGCCGCGATGGCACCGCTGCTGGCCGACTATCAGACACGCATCTCGCTCAACGAAGGCCTATGGCAGCGCATAAAGACGGTCTACGACTCGCAGCCAGAGTTGGGGGTAGAGGATAGCCGACTGCTGGAGCTTACCTACAAGAGCTTTCAGCGCTCAGGAGCGTTGCTCGAAGGGGAAACTCGCACGGAGTATCAACGCTTGGTGAGCCGGTTGACAGAACTTACTACGCAGTTTGGCCAAAACGTGGTGCGCGAGCTGGCCGCGCATAAGATTTGGCTCAGCCCTGAAGAGATGGAGGGATTGCCTGACCATGTGGTAGCCTTGGCGGCGATGGATGCTGAAAAGGAGGGGCGCCCGGGAGAGCATCTCTTCACCTTGGCGCAACCTACCTATATGGCTGTGCAGCGCCACGGGAGGCGTCGCGACGTGCGCGAGCGATTCTATCGCCTCTATAATGGGAGAAATATACAAGGAGAGTGGAGCAATCTCGACGTGGTGAAGGAGATAGCCAATACGCGCCTCGCCATAGCCCGACTGCTCGGCTATAAGACCTATGCCGATTATCGGCTGGAGATGAGGATGGCTCACAATCCCGAGGGTGTGTATGGCCTGCTTGATAAGCTCAAAGCTGCTTACAAAGAGCCAATGAGGCGAGAGTTGAAGGCGCTTGAGGAGTTTGCCCGCCTCAGTGAGGGCGCCGACTTCAAGCTGATGCCGTGGGATTATAGCTATTACTCCAACCTGCAGCGTAAGGCCTTATATGACTACGACGAAGAGGCGATGCGTCCTTACTTCGAGCTGGAGGCCACGGTAAAGGGCGTCTTTTCGCTCGCCGAGCGCCTCTATGGACTGAAGATGGAGCGGGTGGACATCCCAGTGTATCATCCTGAGGTGGTGGCCTACGAGGTAAAAGATAGCGAAGGCCATCCGATGGGCCTCTTGTATACCGACTTTTTCCCTCGCGACACCAAAAAACCAGGGGCTTGGATGACCGACATACGCGAACAACACCACGACGAGGATGGCCACGACGTGAGGCCCCAAGTGTCGATAGTGATGAACTTCACCCGCCCCGTAGGTGATCGACCGTCACTGCTCACGCCGAGCGAGGTGAGGACTCTACTCCACGAGACAGGACATGCTCTCCACTCGCTGCTGTCGCGCTGCTGCTACACGACGCTTAGTGGTACCAACGTGTTTCGCGACTTTGTGGAGCTTCCGTCGCAGTTTAACGAAAACTTCCTGACGCAGCGTGAGTGGCTCGACACCTTTGCCCACCATTATATCACGGGGGAAGCTATCCCCGAGGACACCTTGCAACGGATGAAGGAGGCCGAGACCTATGGAGCGGCCTATGCCTGCATGCGTCAGCTGACGTTTGGCTATCTCGATATGGCGTGGCACACTATAGAGCAGCCTGTGAGCGAGAGCGTAGAGGCTCTTGAGGAGTGTGCTATAGCCGCTGTCAGCCCCTTCGCGATGGTGGAGGGCGCATTGATTTCACCGCAGTTTGGCCACATCTTTTCGGGGGGTTATGCTGCGGGGTATTATGGCTACAAGTGGGCCGAGGTGCTTGATGCCGATGCCTTTGAACTTTTCAAAGAGAAGGGCATCTTCTCGCGGGAAGCTGCCGACCGATTGCGCCGCGAGATACTGGAGCGTGGCGGCACCGAGGACCCCGCCGTCCTCTATCGCCGCTTCCGTGGTCGCGACCCGCAGATCGAAGCGTTGTTGCGCCGCGACAACCTTACGGAGGGGTCGGCGGCTTCGCGGCCCTGTAGTGAAGGAGAACACAGATAGGAATAAAGGATTAAAGGAATAAAGGATTGAAGGATGAGAATCAAGGAGCTGCTTGTAGTGATGCTTTTGGCGATAGCCCAGTTGGCTATGGGTCAAGGGAGGTTGTATAGTTTTGCTGAGTGCGAGGGATCGATGATGCCTTATCAAGCTCCCGAGGAGCGAGTGGCTGCTCCTGATTCCTTGCGGCTGGTGATGGTCAACCATGTGGGGCGTCATGGCGCTCGATATCCTTCGTCGGCCAAGGACTGTCGCCACTTGAGCGAGGCTCTCCACCGCGCTGATTCGCTGGGTACTCTGACGCCGCTTGGACGCCAACTGCTTCTGACGGTGGAGGAGATAGAGCGGCTTAGCTCGGGGCAGTGGGGCGCTCTCGACTCTCTGGGCATGGCCGAGGAGCGAGGCATTGCCGAGCGACTTTACAAGGCCTTCCCCGAACTGATGCAGGAGGCGAGGGTAGAGGCGCTGTCGAGCTATGTGCCACGCTGCATGATGAGCATGTATAGCTTCACTCATCAGCTTGATAGAGAATCCACCGATATTGAATTTGCCACGAAGACAGGGCGATGCAACGACGCATTGTTGCGACCTTTTGAGGTGGATAGCGTCTATGTGGCTTGGAAGAAAGGGGAAACGCTTGGCAGAGCCTTGACGGTGGTGGAGAATGAGCTTTGCCCCACGTCGGCCATTGAGCGTGCGCTGGGCGAGGACTATCCCTTTGGCGACGATCGGCATAGGAGAAAGTTGGCTATGGAGGAATATAACGTGGTGAGGTCGCTCAGCGCTATGGGATTGCCAAGCCAGATGTCAACGTTTTTCACTCTGGAAGAGGTCAACGGCCTATGGCGAGTGTCCAACCTCGACCACTATCTGACGCGGACGGCCAGCAGCCTATCATCGCTGCCTGCGGAGATAGCAGCGCCGCTGCTAAGGGCGCTTGTGCTGACCACGGATAGCCTGCTGAGCCATGAGAGCGGGATTGACGCGAGGCTACGCTTTGGCCACGCTGAGACGTTGATGCCGCTGTTGTCGCTGATGCAGTTGCCGGGATGTTATTACGTGGCAGATGACTATCTGACGGTGGATGAGCATTGGCGCGACTTTGCGGTGGTGCCACTGGGAGCCAATCTGCAGATGCTGCTCTTCGAGGCGCCATCAGGCGCCATTTACCTGCGCGTAGACCTCAACGAGCGCCCAACGCCTCTCGCTGCCGACTGGCCTCTCTACCTCCCCTGGACCGCTGCCCACGACCACCTCCTAAAATTGTGTGAGTAACATCAACTCTTTTAGTAAAGGAATCCGAAATGCCAGAGGGGAATAAAATTGAAGGAGCGGTATTCGGTATCGTCGCGTACCACATAGGAATTGGTGGTCCCTGCAATTTGTTGCGTACCTTTGTTGGGGCCTCCAACTTCAAACGATTTGCCTCCTATGAAGAAATCAGTAGAGGGCGATGCCAATACCTTCTCAGTGACACGTGTCATTTGGCAAAAGGCGGTTTCTCTTAGGGTGCCAATATCGGGAGTTTGATCAGATAAGGCATAGGAGAGGCTGGTATTGTCGAGAAATAGTTTTTCTGCTTCTCGAATGCTTGCCATGCCATTGCCTGCCATACTAACCATGGAAATCAGTTGTGCGCGGTTGAGATATTCCAACAAATCAGGAATATCGTTGCGGTCTATGCCCAATGTGGCACCTATTTTAGAAGCATTAGGCTTGAATGGCACATGCTGGGCCAAGAAAAAGAATAATTTCTTAATTTTCTTTATAGAGCCCATTGTCAGTTTGGCGTATTGGGGAATATCGCGTTCCAAGGAGGTTGACACCGTAGCGGTGAGCTTGTCCCAAAAGTCGGGTACATCGCTAAAGGGATAATATCCTGTCTTTAGATACTCCTTAAACAATGCTACTGGGCGTAAGGTGGAAGGAAGAATGGATTCTTTATTTTTTAAGATGTCGTCAAGGGTCATTACCGGAACTTCAACGCCATGTTTCCACTTTAAGAATTCACGGAATGACAATCCATAAAGATAGTGTTGACTCTTACGGCGTGAGAGGTCAGCACCACCCTTCTCAAGATCTAAGATTGATGAACCTGAATAGACCACTTTGAAATCTTCGAGAAAGTCATAGATCATCTTTATCTCCGTGGACCAATTGTCGTAGCGATGAATTTCATCTATAAACAACTTTTTTCCTCCGTTCTTATAGAAATTTTCTGCCAAGTCGTATAGTCTATGGGTGGCAAAATATATGTCGCCGGCATCTACATAAAGCGTAGTGGATATGTCCTCATGCATCTTTATGCGTTGGCGCATCAGAGTGGTTTTACCCACTCCTCGGGCTCCCAGTATACCGATAAGACGGGATTCCCAATCAATTTGGGAATCCAGGTACCTCACGAATTGGGTAGGAGTGCTTTCAAGCGCATGATGGTAGCGCAGCAAGAGTTGTTCCATATCGCAAATTTTTCTACAAAGTTAACTCTCTTCCATGACAAAATCAATACCTCCAAGCAAAATTGCGGCAAGATTGTAGCAGTTTTGTCTAAAAATTGCTGCAAAGTTGCCGCAGTTTTTACTAAAAGTTGCGGTAAACTTGCAGCAATGTGGCTAAAATATGTGGTTTTCTCTTTGGCAAGTCGTTACACTTCTTATTGGAAACTTGGTAAAAGAGGGTGTGTAAAAAATAGCGCCATCGCAAAAGCTCGAGATTCCCTAATGTAAGCGACAGAATAGCACCACCAGTTTCATATTCTGATGCCTTCTTTGAGTACGTTTAGATAAAATGGGGTGGGGATAGGACGGTCATACCATTCGCTACGCGTCATTACTATGGGACTAACATTAATATTTTCTTCCCATAGTAAAGTGTACAAGGGGCCGGTAATCTCTAAAAGACGTTCGTAGGTAACTTTCGTTTCTTCTAAGATAAGAAGGTCGAAGTCAGAGTCGGGACGTGCCTCTCCTCGTGCCTCTGAGCCGAAAAGTATTACCTCGGCTTGGGGAGCTACTCGTTGGAGAACGGCTTTAATTTTCTTTAGGGCTTCGGGGCGTTGCATAGCGTTAAGGGATTAGTCCTTGGTAGATGTCGTTGAGGACGGAGCATTCTTGGGCAAGAAGGTCGCGTAGGCCTTCGGGGGCTAGCACCTCAGCCTCGGCGCCAAGGGCGAGGATGGCGCGGAAGAAGTCGATGGTGGGATGGAGGCGGAGCTCGTAGATGGCATATTCGTCGTTCTCCTCCACGCAGGTTTGTGAAGTGTGGAGGGGGAGCGTCTCTATATAATCGCGCTGGCTGGCGTCGACACGCAAGAGGATGCGCTCGAGCGGCAGCCCATAGGCCACGCATACTCCAAAATAATCGCGAAAATATTCTTCGGCGGAGAAGGACGCTGGCATCTCAAACCGCTCCTCAGTGATCTCTATATTCTTTACACGGTCGAGAGCGTAAAGGCGGAGATGCCCATAGGGAGAAGGCTCCATGAGGCCACTCGTGGATGGCTCGGAGCCAGGGATACGGCTCAGCAGATACCAACGGCGCTGGTGGATCTTTAGACAGAAAGGCTCAACGACCGCCGCCGGCGAATCATCGTGGCCAAAGCGACGATACTCTATCTTGACCCGCCGAGAGAGATTCATGGCTTCAATCAATGGCATAAGATAGCGTTCGCCCGATGGGATTGGCTCCAAGAGTATACGCTCGCGCAGACGCCTACTGCCATAGAGAGCATCGTTGACGGCCAGCGACTGCCTGAGCCACCTCAGACGCTCGTCGCGGTCGGCCTTCTCCGCGTCCTCAAGATGGTAGAGATGGTCAGCGTCAGAGTAAACAATCTGGATATCAAAGATATCTATGATCTTCTCGCGCCAATTATACAAGGTGCGTGTCGAAAGCCCTTTGCCATCGTCGCTAAGGCTTGAACGCGAGTAGGCTTCGCTCAACTCGCGGAGCGATGCTGGGCGCCGGCGTAGCTGATCGATGAGCCACACATAATTTTCATATAATACTTTAGCCACGGTCGCTGTTGTTCCTTTATTCCTTTGCAGTTTTACCTATGCGCGAAGATAGGCATAAATAGTGGTCGGAGCAAAATAATTAAAGAAAAATTCAGTTCTTGTGTCAAAAATACGCTAAAAAATTTTGTAGTGTCGTAAATACACAATATCTTTGCGGTGTCATATTAACACATCAACTGTTTCAACCTTCAAGACAACGCTTATGAAGACCGAAATCTACAACCTTATCATCCTCGACGAGAGCGGGAGTATGGACTGCGTGAAGAGCCAGACAATCAGCGGTTGCAACGAGACTATCAACACTATTCGCTCGGCCCAGGAGGCGTTTGCCACTACGCAAGACCACTACGTAAGCATCTTCGCTTTCCAGTCAAACGACCGTCGCCCATCGCGCTACCTCATCAAGAACCAGCCCATCGGGGCCGTAAGCCATATCAACGGCGAGCTTTACGACCCATGGGGAGGCACCCCGCTCTACGATGCTGTGGGGTCAACCCTCGTCGACCTACGCTCAGTGGTCAATAGCAAGCCAATGGCCATAGGTAGCGTCACTATTATTACCGACGGCATGGAGAACTCGTCGCGCCACTACACCCGCGCCAGGGTGGCCAACATGATTGACGAACTGAAAGAGATGGGATGGAACTTCAACTTCATCGGAGCAAATATCGACGTGCAGCGGGCAGCCTCGTCGCTCAACATCGACAATGCCCTGGAGTTTAAGCAGGATGATGCCGGGACGCGTGAGATGTTTGACCACCAGAACGCCTGCCGCCAAAAATATTATGCCCGCGCCGACAGGCTCGCTCAGGAATGCCCAGGTGCTGCTCCTTCGATGATGAAGGAAAGGTTAAAAAAAGCCTCGCAGGGCTTCTTTGACGAAGAAGATGCATAGTGAGAATTCTACTCTGAAAGACATACGCATAAAGACTCTTTTACGATGTCCGTCTAATACTTAGGTATGACACACGGCAGCCGGGAGGAAAACGCATCAATGGCCTAAAAGAAGGCTATGATGCCGATTCCTCTCGGTATTTTTATTATCCTCCTCAGAAAAAATCACTATTTTTGCACTCTCTCCATCACTATTAACAGCCTGCCTCTGTGGAAGGCTGTCCCACAGCCTCGATTATTATATATGGATATCCTCTGGTTTGTAATCGGCCTCCTCCTCATCCTTGTAGGCGCCAACGCTCTGACTGATGGTGCATCAGCCATAGCCTCGCGCCTTGGCGTCAGCGACTTGATAATAGGCTTGACTATCGTGGCCTTTGGCACATCAGCGCCCGAACTGATAGTGTCGCTTATGTCGGCATTGATGGGCAGCCCCACGCTGGCTGTGGGCAATGTCGTGGGTAGCAATATCATGAATGTACTGGTCATCATAGGAGTGACAGCGATGGTGAGACCCATCGTGGTGGAGCGTAGCGTGATGACCACCGAGATTCCCATCATGATAGCCTCCTCGGTGGTAGTGCTCATTTTGGGCAATAGCGGATGGCTTGATGGCGACGGAGAGAATGTGATTACTCGCGTTGACGGCATCTTCTTGCTGCTGGCGCTTGGCCTCTTTATGCGTCATACCATCATTTCGGCCAAGGACACTGGAGCCAAAGATGCTGGCGTGGCCAGCATGTCGACAATTGCTCATGAGGGAGAAGGGGCCGTTGCTTCCACAAAGCCTATGGCTGTATGGAAGGCTGTAGCGTGGATAGTGGTGGGCCTTGGCGCCTTGGTGTGGGGTGGAGATAGATTTGTGGAGGGGGCCAGCGGCATAGCCCGACAACTGGGTCTCAGCGAGGCTATAATCGGCCTTACGATAGTGGCTGGGGGCACGTCGCTTCCCGAGCTCGCCACTTCTGTAGTGGCAGCCATCAAGGGTAAGCCGGGTTTGGCCGTAGGGAATGTGATAGGGAGCAATATCATGAACGTATTCTTGATTTTGGGCTTGACGGCCACAGTGGCGCCGCTCCCCTTTGGAGGTATCAACAATGTCGACTTGCTGACGCTCGTAGGCGCGTCGGTGCTCTTCTGGCTTGTGGGGTGGCTATACAAAGAGCGCACCATCACTCGTGTGGAAGGTGCGCTCCTGACAGCTGTTTATGTGGCCTACGTGGTCTATCTCATCTCTCAGGTATAAGAGGGAGCCGCTTTTTTACTCGGCGAAGTCCACTGAGAAGTTGATATACTTGATGTCGTAGAAACCATCGGTGCTCTCTCCGAATGGATATTTCTCGCCTTCGGTGGTGTAGTTGGTGTCTTCAAGCAGGATGGCCACATTGCCGTTTTGGTCCTCCACCATTGTAGAGTAGGCCGAATTGTTGTCGGTCAGCTGGCTGAGTGGAGTCCAGTCGGTGACGAAAAAGTCGGGGTTGCGCCATAGCTCGGGCTGATCTTCGTCGATAATCTTGTAATAGACGGTGACACGCTGACGCTTGGGGGTCTGCGAAGCGGAGTGGAGGAGCACGTGCTTCTTGCCCCACTCAGGCTTGTGGAGGAGAAGCATCGAGCCATTGCACGAATGGGAAGCGCCCAGGCCGTCGCCATCGCCGCTCTCTATCACCTTCATATCGCTCCACGAGCCAGAGGTGAAGGAGGGATCATCGTAGGTGTAGACCATAAACACACGGCCATTCAAGCCCCAGCGATTCTGGCGGGCGCTGTAGAGCACGCTGCCATCGGGGAGCTCTTCCATGATGGCTTCTTGAGCATTGCCCGCAAAGCCCAGCAACTGCCATGTCTCGCCGAGGTCGTCGGAGTAGAGAATTGCATTGTGGGGGGCACTACCTGCCACGGCCACATAGATACGTGGTATGCCGTTGTGCTCAATGATGCGGCTTTGGAGGATACGGCCACTGGTGAAGAAGTGGCTATACTCGCCGCCATTGTAGAGGCTCTCTACGGGGAGAGTCTGGTCGGTGACCTCCCAGTCGGCACCGTCGTTGTGGCTTATGTAGCGAGCCACCAGTGGATGACCAGGCCCGGTGTTGATATCGCCAGAGGCACACATCAGCAATACGTTGCCCTTGCCGTCGCTCATCAGCGCTGCATCGCCATGAGCAAAGTAGAGGCCAGAGCTCACGCTGTCCATGCCCTCGGCTATGGCCACTTGGGGGGTCCATATCATAGCGTATTGACCGTCGACGTAGGGGAGGGTGCGACCCATGACGCTAATGTGGTTGTTGTTGCCAAGGTCGCGCCAGGTGCCTGGGCGCAGGTCGGCCATGGCTATAAGACTGCCGTCGGACAGACGTGCGATGGCGGGGATACGATAACCATCGCTTTGTGGCGATGTAGCCTCGGATGAAAACACGATAGCCTCAGCGTTTTTTGTAAACTTCAGCTGGCCGTCATCGGCTTTAAGGCTCGCCGGCGCATAGCAGAGGGAGGCACCGACAAGGAGCATCGAAAGTGAGGATAGCTTCATTGGATTGTGGTTTGTGTTGAGATTGATATAAGGGTAGATAAATTATAGTCATATCTTAAGGCGGAGGATGTGGGCCAGCGATGTGGTATAGGGGTGGGAGAGGTATTGGCTCTTCAGATGCCACGCTGTGGAGTAGCCTTGAATGGCGGTGCGCACCGTGTCGCGCCCATTGCGACGGTTGATAGTGTCGATGGCCTGCATCAAGCGCTGGCTTTTAGGACGGTCTACACTGTCGAAGAGCGAACCCTGTACGGCCGAGGCGCGACTGATGGCCCACACTATGCATCCTGCTTTCTTGTAGAAGAAGCGTGTGGGCTTCCAATAGGCGCGGAGAGTCTGGATGCCGGCATCCACCATCTCGGTGAGCGAGTTGGTGGCCACTCCAAAGTGGATGTCGGCGTGGATATAGTCGCCAGGGATATCCTCGCGAAAACGGCTTGTGTAGGCAAAGATGGTCATTGCCTCGCAGACAGTCGACTGCTCGCGCAACTTGCGCGAGCATGAGGAGATGAAGTTGGCCAGGGCCTCCTCCACATCTTTTAGCTCCGACAGTCCTTGGTCGGGGAAGGAGCGCGAGGTGCAGATGGTCTGCTTGTGGGGAAGCTCGTCGATCGACACCACATCGCGTCCGTTGAGTTCTTGCCACGTGCGTAGCCCTGTGATGGTGAAGCAGCGCTTTACCCACTCGGCAGGGCGCTGAGCAAAGTCCCAGGCAGTGGTGATGCCTACGCTGTGCAGGCGCCTAGCTATGCGGCGTCCTATTCCCCACACATCCTCGATAGGGAAGAGACGGAGGGCCTTCTCGCGCTTTTCGGGGGTGTCAATCATCGCCACGCTCTGATAGCCGGGATATTTCTTGGCAAACTTGCTGGCCATCTTGGCGAGAGTCTTGGTAGGGGCCACCCCTACGGATACGGGGATACCCGTGCCGCGACGTATGTGGCGTGCCATGTCGATACAATATTGATTGACGTCGGCTATTCCCTCCAGGTCGAGAAAGGCTTCGTCGATGGAGTAGACGTCAAGATGGGGCGTGTAGCGCGACAGGAGCGACATCACTCGGCGGCTCATGTCGCCATAGAGAGCATAGTTGGAGGAGAAGACGGCCACACCATTGTCCTCGAGCACCTTTCTTACTTGATAAAACGGCTCGCCCATCTTGAGACCAAGCGCCTTAGCTTCGTTGGAACGCGCCACGATGCAACCATCGTTGTTGCTCAGCACTACGACTGGACGCTCGCGCAGCTCGGGGTGGAATACCCTTTCGCACGAACAGAAGAAGTTGTTGCAGTCAACAAGGCCGTAGAGCATGGGAGGTTGTTGGAGTGGTTGGAGTGGTTGGAGTTGTTGCTGTGGTTAGCGAAGCTTGCGGATGACACCGGTCACGACGCCCCACACACGGAAGTCGTCGTCGGCCGAGAGACGTATAGCGTGAAATCGGGGATTGGCTGGCACAAGCCACCCGAATTGGCCAGAATCATCCATGACAAACTTCTTGAGCGTAAACTCACCGTCGAGATAGGCAGCCACGAGGTCGCCCGACTGAGGCTCAAGCGCCTTATCGATGATTACGAGGTCGCCATCAAAGATGCCAGCACCGCTCATCGAGTCGCCATCTACGCGGGCATAGAAGGTGGTCTCCTGTTGGCGTATCAAGACGTTGTTGAGGTCGATGCTCTCTGTGAGATAGTCTTGAGCCGGGGAGGGAAAGCCAGCCTTAATGCCGCCATCGGCGTAAGGGATAGCAGCTATCGTGTCAAGACAAGCAGAAAAGATATGTAGTCGAGGCATGGGGATGAGTCAAGAGTGAAAAGTCAAAAGTCAAGAGTGAAAAGTCAAAAGTCAAGAGTGAAAAGTCAAAAGTGATGAGTCAAAAGTCAAAAGTGGAGAGGCAAGAGGGGAAGGAGGTTGGATAGAGTACAAAAGTAGTCGAAATTTCGTTATCTTGCGCCATGGTCATTGATTTTATTGTAATTTAGCGTGAGAATAGAAAAAGTAGCAACACCTATGGCATCCAACAATCGCTTATTAGCACTCGACATCCTGCGTGGCATCACCATAGCTGGAATGATTCTTGTCAACAATCCCGGCTCGTGGGGCACGATTTATGCCCCGCTGCGTCATGCACAGTGGAATGGCTTGACGCCTACCGACCTCGTCTTCCCTTTCTTTATGTTTATTATGGGCATCTCCACCTGCCTGTCGCTGCGCAAATATCGCGATCGCCGAGCAGCGGCTGTGTGGAAGATACTGCGCCGCTCCGTCATTATATTTGCCATCGGCTGGGGCCTCGCGTGGCTCGGAGGTCTGTTCTGGGGAAGGCATGAGAGTCTATGGGAGACTTTTACGGGGGTAAGGACTTTGGGCGTGCTTCAGCGACTGGCCATCAGCTATCTTGGCGGCGCTCTGATAGGGCTTGTGGCTCATCGACGCGCCTTAGGGTGGATAATTGCTCTATTTTTAGGTATCTACGCCGTGATTCTAATCACGGGTCGTGGCTGGGAGATGAGCACTCAAAATATCATAGCTCGCGTGGATATGGCTGTGCTGGGGCCAGAGCATATGTATACTGACTGGACACCCGATGGACCTATTAAATTTGATCCCGAGGGCCTTCTGGGCATCCTTCCTTCGATAGCCCACGTGTTGATAGGCTTTTGGGCTGGCCTAAAGATCATAGAAAATCGCGATAACCAACGCCGCATGACCACTCTCTTTATCCTCGGAGCGCTGCTCACCTTCAGCGGCCTGCTTCTCGACTACGGGATGCCTATCAACAAGAAGATTTGGTCGCCAACGTTTGTGCTGACCACCTGCGGCTTGGCCTCCACGCTTTTAGCCCTACTGATATGGGCCATCGACGTAAAGGGCTGGAAGAGATGGTGTAGGGGATTTGAGGCGTTTGGCGTCAATCCGCTGGCGCTCTATGTATTTAGCTCGATATTGGCCGTGGCCAGTGGGGCTATCAGCTGGACTACGAGCACTGGGTCGCGCCAATCGTTGGCCTCATGGGTCTACGACGACTGTTTGTGTTCATGGCTCGGAGCTGGAGAGTTGGCCTCGCTCATCTATGCGCTGCTCTTCGTGGGAGTATGCTGGCTCGTAGGGTTGCCCTTGTATCTTAAGAGGATATATATTAAGATATAGCGAGAGGAAGTGGAAGAAAAATGACGTTTTTTCGACCCTTCGCTTTACTTTTGTGCGTAATATTGCACTCGTATTTTTGTATCGAAGCAATGAGAAAAGTAGTAGGAATAATAATGATGGCAGCCTGTGGCTTGTGGGGGGTGTCGGCTCATGACCGATACTTATGTCCCGACACCCTCCTCGAGCGTCAGGTGGTGGAGAGCGGCTTGGTGCACACACCATTGCCACTCGACACTGCCCATGGCCTCGAAGCTTGGCTGATGAAGAAGCCAGTCAAGGCTCAGCGCTGTCTCATGGGGGATGAAATGCGGAGCGACACGCTGAGGCTGCAATATGCATCCTGCACAGGGAAGCGTGCCGTAGGCTCTGCCAACGACCCAGACTATGCCACTTACGGGCGCGCCTCCACCTCGCTTGAGGTTGGAGGCGATGACTGGGAAGGCTATAATCAGCTGTTCTTCAGAGTCCGTCCCGAATGTGACGGAGCGCGTGTGGTCAATCTTAATCTGGTGTTTGAGAATCGGGCGCAAGAGTCCAAGGCCGGATACAACACTCCCAGTGGTGCTCACCTTATCAACTTGGTCAACCATCAGTGGAACACCTGTGTGGTGGAGATTGACGAATACCAGCGCGACGAGGTTGAGCGGCTGACGTTCTATACCGTCATCAATGGGCGCGACCTTACTACTGGCGACAGCGCTCTATACCTTATCACCGACCTGCAGCTACGCCAAGTGGAGGCGCCCGAAAAAGTGAGTGGCTGGATGCCTCAAGAAGGACGCATCGTATATGCCACATCGGGCTACGACACTCATGGCACTAAGCGCGCTCTCGTCGCGCCTCAATCGCTCCCAACGCCGACAGCATCTACATTTGATCTGGTAGATTTGGCCACCGACTCGGTGGTGGGTCAATGGCCGGTCGACATGGTGGATACCACCATAGGGAGATATGGCGTAATGGATTTCTCCTCGTGGACCCAACCGGGCCATTATTATCTCCGCGCGGGTGGGATGGAGACCGAGCCATTCATGATTGATGCCCAACTGTGGGACAACTCTCAATGGCGTGTGCTCAATTTTCTTTTGGGCCAACGCTGTGGATATCCTGTGCCGGGAGTGCACTCCACGTGCCATTACGACCTGTTATCCACCCACGCCGGAAAGAGCATTTCCTTCAGCGGCGGATGGCACGACGCAGGCGACCTCTCACAGCAGACTCTCCAGACGGCCGACATGGCCCACTCCCTGCTTCAAGCCTATAAAGCGGTAAAAGATAAAAATCCAGCCCTGGCAGCTCGTCTTCTGGAGGAGGCAGAGTGGGGATTGGAGTTTGTGCTGCGCAATCGTTATGGAGATGGCTATCATGCCAGCAGCATGGGGCTTCTGATATGGCAAGACGGAGTGTTTGGCACTCTGGACGATATTAAGAGCGTAAGGGTGCAAAACAATGCCTACGATAATTTTCTTTATGCCGCTTATGAGGCTTATGCAGCAATGACGCTCTCCAACGATCCTATGCTGCAGCAATACTTAAGGCGCGTGGCCGAGGAAGACTTTGCCTTTGCCGAGGAGAAATATATGCTCGACGGTCCAGATATCTTCACCCAGCCCTACGAACATACGTTTTATACCTCTCCCTGTCTTTACCAAGCCACTATCTCATGGGCCGCGAGCCTCCTCTATCGGTTGACCGGCGACCTTCGTTATGCTCAGCGAGCTGCTATGGCCATGGAGTATGTGCTCGATTGTCAAGAGAAGGGGATAGATATGCAAGAACCCCTGCTACGTGGATATTTTTATCGCGACAACACCCATAGCTCGCTTGCCCATGCCATCCATCAGAGCCGCGAGCATCTCTATATCGAAGCCTTGACAGAGTTGTGCGCCACCCAGCCGCTACATGACGCGTATCCACAGTGGGCCAAGGCCATCAGCCTTTATGGCTCTCATCTTAAGGCGTTGATGGCTTTTACCTATCCCTATGGGATGTTGCCAAGCGGAGTATATAAAAGTTGGGAGCCTCAAGACACGGCTGCCTTTTATGCCATCCATCTGTTCCCTCCTGACGATGCCTCCGAGCGCTATCACGCTCAGCTAAGCCAAGGTGAGATGGTGGCAGAGGGGACGTATGTTAAACGCTTTCCAGTATGGTTTAATATCTACAACGGCAACACGGCCGTGCATCTCACCAGCGGGCGCTGCGCCGCTCTCTGCGGAGCTTTTCTCCACGACGATAGCCTTATGGACATCGCTCGCCAGCAGCTTTACTGGCAGACGGGTCTCAATCCCTTTGGTCAATCGCTTATCTACGGCGAAGGCCGTCTCTATCCCCAGATGGACAACTTCTCGAGCGGCGAACTTACTGGGGCAATGCCGGTGGGGATACGTACTTTGGGCGACAGCGACGAGCCTTATTGGCCGCAGACCAACAACGCTTGCTACAAGGAAGTGTGGGTCACCTCGGCCAGCAAATGGCTATCTCTATTGGCTTCTATCACCGATTATTAATAACCATCAACGCCACCCATATATGATTTCATATCTTAAGACACTGGCCTCTCTGGCCATTTTGGTTTCTGCATCTGCTTGGGCGCAGGACCCCTCTGGCTATCCTGGCAACTATGCCAAGGCTCCACGCTTTAAGGCTCTGGTATACCACAACGAGCATGTGGAGACCGCCCATCAAGATTTTGCTCGTCAGTCGCTGGAGTTTCTCCATAAGCTCACCTATGGCGAGGGGTGGATAATGGATGTCACTACCGACTTCAACCGCTATACCTACAACGACCTTAAGGACTACAACGTCATCGTGATGCTCAACGATGCTCCTTCGTCCCCAGGGGCTCGCGAGGCTTTTCAAGAATATATGGAGAATGGAGGGGGCTGGGTAGGCTTTCATGCTGCGGGCTACAATGACCGCAACACCAATTGGGCGTGGCTCAACCAGTTTCTTGGATGTGGACAATTCTTGTGCAACAATTGGCCTCCTCAACCTGTCCTCCTGGAGGTGGACGTAGAGGACCATCCCGTGACCAAAAATCTCCCCAAGGAGTTTGTGTCGGCGAGCTCTGAATGGTTTATGTGGCAACCGTCACCCCGGGAAAATCCCGACGTGACGGTACTATTAACTTTGTCTCCAAAAAATTATCCTATCGGTCTAAAGGATGTGATTAGCTGGGGCGATTTTCCCGTGGTGTGGACCAACAATCGTTATCGGATGATCTATCTCAATATGGGCCACGGGGATGAGGAGTATATCGACCCCACTCAGAATCTGCTGCTCATTAATGCCCTGCGATGGGTGGTGAGCCGTGATCCTGCTGGCGATCCTTTTACAAAGTGAAGAGAAGCTGGGTCTGGATACGATTGTCGTGACCTGAGCCTATATCCCACGTCTGGCGTTTGCCATAGAGATATTCTACGCCCCACTGAAGATAAGGAGTGATGTTGTAGAAGATATTGGCAGCGCCATAGAGGGCGTACTTGTAATTGCAATCGTCGGCGGCGACAGTGGCATATTCACCCACCTTCCATATGCGGGATTCCGACCCCATGATGTTAAACTGCCATTTGGAGTTGAAGTTGATTGTCAATCCGAGGTTGAGACCCATCATAGGGGAAGCCTTCATATGGCCGGGCTTGCTGTCGTTGGGGACAAACGAGAGAGGCATGCCTGCGATATCCTGCAGATAAGCGCCGATGCCTTTGCCATAGGCGCACTGATAGTAGAAGATGACGTGGGAGTCGGGCGACAGATTGCCGCTGAGCATCACACCCCATCCCAACATATGGCGCGTCTTGTCGGTCAGTAGGTCGCGATAAGAGAAGTTGCGGATGATACCCGACACACGCACACGGTTGTTGGGCGTGCCTTGATACTGTATATACATTGGTATATCGGGCACCATCTGTTCAGCCTCGCCATAGTCGGCCACCTGCTGGCCATCGTAGCGCGGGAAGTCCTTGCCACGATAAACACCATTACTCGAATACCATGTAGGCATATCAAGACCTATAGCATATTGAAATCCGTTGTAGCTCGGCGACGTGTAGCTGATTTCATACACCGATGTGGCTAAGCATCCCGAAGGGCCTTCGGGGTCAATTGTCGGTGGCTGCATGGCATCGCCGTCTTGTATCAAAGTGTTTTTCAAGCCCCCAGTGAAATTGCGCCACGAGATGTAGGCGTCTTTCATCTGCACCTGATTGGAGATACCGTTTGTGCCAAACTTAATATATCCAGTCAGCTGATTTTCGGTGCCGGCAAATCCCACGATAGTGAAGTCGAGGTCGGCATTGAGAGCGTTGATGTAGTAGTCGCCTTTCTTGCCTTTGACCGACGGCACGGGTATCATCTGTGTCACGAAGTTGATACCTGCGCCATCTACTTTGTCGAGGTCGTTGCCAAGGTCCCAACCCATGATGGGGTTGATTTGGCCGCCGATAGTCATCAAGAAGCTACCACTACGACTTTTTACTACGAATTTAGGTACGGGGACTGCACGAGGACCTGTGGGACGCACGTCCTTCAGGATCGCTGAATCCCGCGGCGTGGTGCGCGTAATGATAAGCGCATTGTTTTCATCGCTTGGAGCGGACTGAGCGCTAGCAAATACGCCACCTGCAAGGCTCGTCATAACTAATAGTGTGAAGCGGAGGGAATGCATAATAGTAATTAAGAGTAAGGGGTTATGGTTGAGAGTTGTGGGTTGTTAGAGGTGTTGGGGTTGTTAGGGTTGTTAGGGTTGTTTATGTTGTTTATAGTTGTGGGTCAACGCTGCTGAGCAGCGTTGCACTGTGGCAGGCTCAGGAGCGCTTTGTTAATAAAACATTATTGGTGTGGAGAGAGATTAAAGATTAAGGTTTTTTCACTCCAAGAGTTAAAAAGGTTAAGAGCCAACGAGAGGCGTGGTTCTTAGGCTTTCAATGCTCAAGAGGACAACGTTTAGGCGAATCCTAAGCGTCGATGGGATGAGGTGGATGCGAGTTTCTCTTGCGAGCAGAGCTCTAAGATACGGGGAAGAGACGGGAGAGTGCCAGTGATTACCTCTTCGAGAGTGGCTTTTCTGACGATGTTGTCTATTTCGCCTCCGCTAAAATCGTAGCTTTGCGAGAGTTGAAGAGCCTCTGAGGGTTGAAGAGTTGGCAACTTATCAATCCATATACGGCTCTTAACCTCTGACGTTGGACGCTCAAAGCGTATCTTGAAGAGAAAGCGGCGCTCGAAGGCTGCATCGAGATTGGTGGCGAGATTGGTGGTGGCAATGAGGATGCCATCAAGGCGCTCCATCTCCTCAAGAAGGATGTTTTGGATGGCGTTCTCGGTCTGAGCCACATTGCTATGGTTTACGTCTTTGCGCTTCGAGAAGACTGCATCGGCCTCGTTGAAGAGCAAGATGGGTCGTCGGCTACACTTCTTGCAAAGCTTACGATAGTTTTCAAACACCTCTTTAATTATCTTCTCGCTCTCGCCAAACCAGCAGCTCTTGGTCTTGGAGATGTCCACGTGATATATCTTGCGACCAGTGGCGCGTGCCAGTTGCATCACGCTCTCAGTCTTTCCGGTGCCTGGCTCGCCGTAGAGCAGCACAGCCACCCCCGTGGGGAGATTCTTTTCTGCAAGTCGTCGGCAGAGAGCATCGTAGGCTTTCTCTTGCAGGCTCTCTTGGAGGGTGGAAAGCTGTTGTTGGAGTATTGGCTCGAAGAATAGATTTTTGCCACCAATGGTGTCGGGCTGAATTATATCGCAATCTTGTACGGCCGACTGGAAGAGCGAGGCGTCGCTCTCAAGATAGAGGTCGAGAGCTTTGTCGGTAAGTTTTAGTATGGCTCGGTCAAACATGCTATCTTTTTCTACCGTCACCAGTCCATACATTACCAGAGGATGAAGACCGTTTTTCAATCGGCGCTGCACCTTCATTTCCTCTTCCTTGGGATAGAGCTCGTTGAGTTGCCACATGACATACTGGTCGTTGTTGATAAGCTCGCGGCATATCATGTAGAATAGCAGACGATCCTCTTTGTCGCGAATGAGATGAGAGAGGGTGGTGATGAAGTTGAGTTGAGGGTTGGCTTTCTCGTAGCGGGCTAAGATGCGCAGCAGGCTCCACTGCTTGCGTGTGCTCATCGACATGTCGTTGTCGTTGATCTCTCGGTAGAGATTGTTGACAAACGTATATCTATCGAGATTGGCGTAGCCTTTGGCGTAGAGCGAGGCTTCGTCTCCAAAGAGTATCTCTATGCCGGGTGAGGATAAGCGCAGCTCATCGTCGTCGGTAAGGTCTACCAAGTTGCTGGTAAGGAGGGGATGAATCAAGTCGAGCAACTGGCGCTTGACTTTTACGCTATCCATGTAATGGTCATAGATATCCTTAAGTGTGGAGCTTATGGTGGTGTTTCCTCCATCGGAGTCTTGGATAAAGTCGTTGCACACCTCATAGAGCAAGCAGCGATCGGCTATATCCATAAGTTGACTTTTGGCTTTCTCTATTAAAGGAAGAGAGGAATGCTCATCCTCCATTTCCTCTATTTGCTTCATGAGCATTGAGGTGAGGATAGTGTTGTTGCTCCGCTTTTCAATCAGAGAATGGACCACTTTGCAGAAATCAAATTGGTCAAACTCCCGTCGTGGCTGGATTGGGGAAATGGAGACCTCGCGACCTTCGATAATCATATTCATGATATCGATGCTAATCTTGAAGCTTTGCTCCATGACCATATGCTCTGAAGGATTGTCCAAAGACATAAGCCCTCGCTCTCTTAGCGTTTTTATATGAGGAGTGAATTCTACTACCTCCAAGGTAGAGCAGTCGTAGTAGCTGGAAAGATCCTCTATAGTGGTGGCTGCTCCTCCACATTGGCGATCAAACACGGCAACGAAAACTATTGCTTCTTCGATAGAGGATAGAGAGAGAGACTCTGCCACCGCTTTAAGGGAGGCGACGAGGGCAGCTGGGCGTTTTAGATGGCCATGACGCAGCTTAGTGGCTGCGAGGCGCATGTGGCTTAAGAGTGTCTTTGGTTCCATAAAGTCTGTGATTATGCCACAAAATTACACACCCACCTATGAAAAATCATTTCATAGGCCAGCCAAAACTTATAAAAATTTACATATCAGCGTCACGATCATTTCCCACTCGAGGGTAGGCTGGGCCTTGGCGATGCCAAACATCACGTCGACCGTAGGATTTTCTTCAAAGAGAGTGTGTAGATCAGCCATTGTTAACATAGTGACATCGCTACGCGACTCTATATTGAGGCACACTCCCGCCAATTGGAGCTCAGGATGAGCTTCGCAGAGCGCTTTCATAGTCTCATCTACTGCTTTTCTGAATGTAGTGGGCGAGGAGGTATAGCAGATAGAGGCATCGAGAATGGCCTTTTCCTCTCGAGCCATCGACATAATATCGGCCACGTCTAAGCTAATAATATTTTGGGGAAGGAGGATATGGTCTATCACCAGCTGCCGAAATGATTGATAATCTTGAAGGCCGTTGACCTTAGAGGGGAGAGCCACCACTTGGCTCATTTCGTCGAAGCGCTCTTGGATTGAAGGGCCTTCAGGCAGAGAGGAGAGGAATGCAGGAGTACTCATAAGAATTATTGTTTAGTGACTAAAATAGGCGATAGAGCCTTAAGGGCAGGGATAAAATAGGTGCTGATATAAGTAGGTATATCAAGGCCGTTCTGAGGCTCGGGTAAGAAGGAATGCCCTTCCCACTCTTTGCCATCGGGAGGATTTAGATACACGGAGCGACGTTCGGCATATACCTTATTGGTATATTCATTCCATTCATAAGCCACTCCATCGAGCACGAAGCCCACAGCGTTGGCCACCATGTAGGTGGTGCCCTCAATCAGAGATCCATAACGCAGCTCAAAGTGGCCATAGCGTTGAGAAGCCAGCTCATTTATCACCATGTCACGTAGGGGCGTATCGAAGAAAATACCGGCAGCGCTTGGATAGATGGCTGTATGGTTGTGATAGGTGCGTATCCAGCAATTGCGCATCTCCACTACGCGAGCAAGCATAGGCTTATCTTCCACAAGTGTCTTGATCCAGCCATAATTGCGCTCGGGCTGCTCAGGGATGGAAATCTCGGCCTTAGAAAGAATTGCTGTTAGTGCTTGGCGCCAATCCTCCATATTGTCTTTATGGTCGGGCCAGGCACCTGTGAGGATTAATCGCCATGTAGTGAGGTCGTTGTTGAAGATAGGATAGCTTCGCCATATCGATTCGTCGCGTTTCAGATGTCCCAAGAAAGAGCGAAGAAGTAGATTGTCCTCGGCAGCGTGGCTGGTCATTGCGGTTCTGCCTGTTTCACTATTGATAGGAAACAAGGCAGCGAGGTTGTCAACCTTCGTATTAAAAAAATCCACATCGTCGGTAGTATGGGTATAATCAAGGTCGGAGAGAAGCATGCGCAGACACCCTCGCAGACAGTCGAGACCCTCGGCACGGAGTATAGCAGCGCGCCAAGCAGGTGAACGGAGCATCAAGGCGGCTTTCTTTTGCTCTTCCTCAACTTGCACTCCGCGCATTGCCTTTATGCGTCCTCCATGGGCGAAATACCATTCCACACTGCTGTCTTTATCCTTCCTATCTCTTCGTGGTTTTAAGACTTTGTGGGCCATCTCATATATCCCTTGACATACTCGGGGAAAGTTCTCGCTGTCGATGTCGGTCTGAGTGATGAGATTGGAAAGGATCCTTACCCATGCTGTCAGTTCTCTATCCCATTCCGAGTAAGGACAAAGCAGAGTAAAACATTGAAGCGCCACCAACAACGTCCGCTGGCGATAGGTGAGCTCATCATCGGCGAGGGTAAACAGGTGGAGAAGAGATTCATCTTTGGGCACGAGCCAAACCGGAAACTTTGTCCTCTGAAATATTTCGCCTTCATTGGCCATCATGCCGTCGATTGACCGTTCTACTTGATTAAAATAGAAGAGAGGGAGGAGTTGGGCTTGTCCCATATCCGTCAATAAGCGTGTAAGGTCGCCGGTCGTGGCTCGTTGACACAAATCATTTAAAATCTCCTGGCTTTTCCTTTTGGCTGCCCAGAGATTGGTGATGTTAAGATAGAGAGGAAGCGTCATCATCTGGCGGAGAAAGCGTAGATAATACTCTTCAATGCTACGCAGTTTATATGACGAAGTCTTTTCATCGTCATCGTCGGAGATGGCTATGCTAAACTCTTTCCAAAATCCATTCATCCATTGATTGTCAACTTTGCAGCCCCATTGATGCGTGCGCTCCATAGCTTTCTCATCGCGGTCCTTGAAGGCGGCTTTATAAGCTGCTTTATAGAGGAGTTGCTCGATGGTCGATTTACACTTGTCAAAGGCAGAGAGCTCACGTCCGCGAGCGTTCATCTTTACAAATAGGTCGTTGACACGATGATAGTTGTGGAGCGGAAGCCAGTTGAATGTTATAGCTCCACTTATGAGTCGCTGCCACATATCGTCTTTCATCTCCGGAGTGATTCGAGCTTCTATATCGTCGATCATTTTGAGCATGCTTTGAATGGTGGGGTCACTTCGCCATTCCCATAGATACCAGCTCTCGTTTTTAATAGCAGAGGATAACAAAGTCTCGGCGTCGGGACGATGAATCGTATGGGTAGGGTTGTTGACAAGACGATCACAGAAGTCCTTTGACGACGTGCGCACTTGATAAGAAAATCTACTCGGGCGAGTGGGCATATCTTCGTGGCGCAACGCTGATAGCTGGTCGTCGGGCGCCAACATCCAGTGAAGGAGAAAAAGGGTGGTGAGTCGCTGCTGACCGTCGATGGGGATAAAGGTCATGCCATCGTCGCCATCTCCGTAGACAAAGTTGAGTCGTAGGGCTGGGGCATTGTCGTCTGACAGAGCTTGAAAAATATCATCCAGAAAGTCGCGACGTAGATCGGTGATGCGTTGCGAGGTGCGCCCCTGAGCGTAATCGCGTTGTATCGGGGGGATCACGATATTGTAGTTCTCCAGGAGTTCAAGAAGGGTATAGTCTTTCATACTGATAGTCTATAATAGGAAACCATCACTTAAGGTAGTCACCATCTGATCAAGATAAGCGGTGGCATCATCTTGATTCCAAATAGTGTCCCAATGGGTTGAATTTGTATCTTTGTCGGAGTAATACTTCAAGAAAGCGTTGCGAGTTGCCGGGGGAATGAAATTGCCCATCTTGTCGCTTTGGATGATACGCTGACGCTTTGTGGGGAAGAGGGCATTGCCATAGCTTTGATTGAGATGAGAATCCAGCAGAGCCAGATTGCTGATATTATCTTTGTCGCCTTCGTCAATACTTCCCGCTTCCACAATGCCTACCACCTCGGCGTAGATTCTCTTAAAGCTCTCTTGCGCCGATTCCTTTTTGCCCTCAATATCCTTAGCTATCTCTTTGGCTTGGGATAGAAGGCTCTGCCAGATTTTCAGCTTGCTACTCGCTACATAGCGCGTAAGGCTCTCCAGACTCCCTAACCATAGAAGTTTATCTTCATTGCGCGTCAGGGAGTTGTCGGTCTTGGAGGCTATATGCTCTTTATGGTAAGTGTAGCGCTTTTTATACACTTGTTTAAACGCAAGGAAGTCAAAACGCCCACTTCCCATCGATGCCGAAGTCAGGACATTGAAGAGCAAAAGTGTAGGCCACGTTTTAGGGGAGGCGTAGGAGAGTTGACGCAGAGAGTCGGCGTTGAGTGAAAGCTTGTCGCGGATTATATTCTTAAGCGTGGAGGCAATCTCGTCTTTGCGTAGGCCTTGAGTAGAATTGTATATTTCAGAGAGAGGAGTACCTATGGCTACCACATAGCCTACATAGTGGTAGATTTCTGGCTCCTGATACCAGAAGACAAGCACACCAAATATTCGTTTAAGTTCTGCCCAAATCCTCGTCTTATCCACTCCCACTATCTTCTCCTCTCCTGTGGTATCGTCAAAGAGAGCTTGGAAGCGCTTATATACATAGTCGCTGTCATCTTCTGGAGAGCGGTTGGTCATTAGGTCGAGGAGCAGGTCGATATGAGTATCGGGTTGGTAATCCGCATTTGCCAGAAAACTCCAGAACGAGGGGTCTTGAAGTTCCTTCTCCATCCGATACCATTCGGTGGCAACTTCATGGCTCATTACGTTGTCGTTGTCATAATAAAGTAAGAAGAGAGCTTTTACCAACTCGCTGCTCGTAAGGCCTATTTTCCCCTTATTGATACTATTGAAGGTCTTGATGGCGTCTATCTCCTCGCGGTTGTTATCCTCATACCAAATGATTTTGACCGATCCCGTATCGGCCGATACGAAAAGGCATTTACGGATGTCGCTAAGGGCTACATCCTTTAGCCGACGCCGTGAAGCTATCCATGACCTGACGGTGTCTTTAGTACGGTTCATGTAGAAGCTATCAATGTCTTGGCGCGGAGAGATATTATCGAGGTTGAGGTTGGGGCGAGTCTGGTAAGTGATTGTAAAGAGCTCGTCGTCGGCGTAGTCGTCGGTGCCTTTCTTGAGTTCATTGAGAATAAACCAAAGGGTAGTGAGCCGTTGCTGGCCATCTATAACCTCCCAATAGGCCACGCCGTCGATATCGCGTGGCTTTACCACTATAGGTTGAAGACAATAATATGGCCGGCGTACATCCTGGCTTAGCGACTGCTCTAAGACAAACTCTTTGATGTCGTCAAGAAGCGCTTTCACTTCTTTGGGCTCCCAGCGATATCCTCGTTGGTAAGAGGGAATGAAGAAATGACGGTCGCGCGGGTCCTGGGCAGAGATGAAATCTCTAATAGGCCGCAATGGTATATGGTCCGATGGAAGTTGGGGCTCTGATGTTTTGCTCATGGCAAAGGACTTGGAGTGGAGTATTGTATTCTTGAGAGATTATTGAGGATCGCTGTCGTTAAGAACGGGGAATTTGCGGCGAAAATTATATAGACGACCGAGGTCGATTGTTGCGCTCTTTATTTCGCTCTTATTGTCGGAGGCAGCCACTAAAATGCCTCCATACGGACTAATGATCGCCGAGCCACCGTCGTAATCGCAACTTGGGTCGGAGCCGATACGATTTACTCCCACCACGTAGGCTTGATTTTCTATGGCGCGAGCGCGTAGGAGGATATCCCATACAGCGCGTCGGCTTTGAGGCCATGAAGCCACTACGATCAATACGTCGTAAGGCTCTTCTGGCCGATTTCTTAGCCACCAAGGGAATCTAATATCGTAGCATATGGCCAGCCGAAACCTCACCCCGCAAAAGGTCAGCTCACTTCTATCCTTGCCTGCGGTATAATGCTCATGCTCTCCGCTAAAAGTGAAGAGATGATGTTTGTCGTAGAGGGTTGTCTCACCCTCTGGCGTGACGAAGTAGAGGCGATTGAAATATCTTTTTACACCCTCCTCTTGATCTTTTTCCTCCGTGGCCACACTCCCACAGATAGCAGCATTCAGCCGATAGGTAAGGGCCGCCATCCATCTTAGGGTGGCCCCGTCGCTCTCTGCTACTGCCTCAGGCTCCATAGCAAACCCCGTAGAAAACATTTCAGGGAGGACGTAAAGATCTGATGCACCTTCGCGAGCCACCTCTTCGTCTATCATAGATGAAAGGCGTTGGCGGTTTAGCTCGGGATTACCCCATGCGATGTCGGTCTGTATGATAGAAATCTTCATTTACTATGTTGCTTTAGTCTGTAATGTCTTAAAGTAGTTATTTGATGACGATGGTCCGCGCTGAATAGCCATACGCTGCCCAGTAGCCAAGGGCACCGGGGATATTAGAAGGACACCCTTTGGTGGAAGTGAAGAAGAGGTTGCCCGATAGCGACACCGCGTCTTCGTAAGCCTTCCAAAAGGCATATAGTGAGGGCTCCAAGCTGCAGAGTTTGACTCTCACTGTATCGCCCAAATGATAGTAGGGAGTGAAGTGTCCCTCATAGGTGTCATGGATTCCTTTCATAACGTCAATTCCATTCGAGGTATTGTAGGTGAGGCCATCAAATGTGCCCAAAAAAGATGAGTAATAACGTGTCTCTTCATTTACGACGCGGCTAAAAAACTTATAGTAGCCCTCCTGGTCGGGCGATAGATAAGCCACAAGACGATAGAGGGTATCAGTATCTAAGCATGGCTTCACTCGCAAAGAATCAATTTTGGTGTAGGGGAGAATGGTAGCATCGCTCTCCACGGTCTGGCTCTCGGTCTCTACCTTGAGATGATATGTATGGCCCATCTGTCCCTTGATGGCCGAGGTGGTGTAGACAAATGGTGGAGTGTAGTTCTTGTCAACCCTTCCTGTTAGGATCACCGATTGAGCATCGTCGCTAATGGTCACTCTACACCATTTCTCTACATACTGTTCGAGATCGCCTATCGTGTCAAGAAGATTCACGGCACGTGTCACCATCACCACAGGATATTCCCCCTCCTCTATCCAACCTTCTACCACCAGGGGCATGTCGGCATTGGTGAGGCGCTCCACTTCGTCGTCGGCGCAGGCGGAGAGGCATAGGCTCAGAAGGATAGAGAGACAGAATGAAACGGAGAGACAGAATGAAATAGCAAGATGTTTCATAGGGATATAGTGTAACTGATGGATGGGATGATGAGTTTCATTTTTGATTGGCGATGTCGCACTCCATGCTCAGGTGAATAGGACACGTAGCTAAAGAGCACATTATGCCATCCCAATAGGTTGTAGAAAGACAGGTTGACTTTATGCTTGAGTCTCTCTCTGGAGTTAAATGTCCAGCCTGCGCCCAAGTCGATACGTTTGTAAGCCGGCAGGCGAGAAGAATTGTGAGGATAATATTCAAAGATAAGGTTCTCGCCTATCATATACCCCATTGAGGCCTCAGTGAAGGGAAATCCTGTGGCATAAACTCCCGTAGCTCCTATCTCCAGCTCGCGGCGTGGATGCCACGTCAAGGTGAGGCTGAGGTCGTGGCGGCGGTCATGCGAGAGGGGGATCCACCGATAGTCGTTCAGATCTTCAAAGCGTCCCTCTGCGCGGCTAAGGGTATAGGAAAGGGTAGCGGTCAGTGGGCCCTCTACCTTAGCCATCATTGCTGTGAATCCATAGGTGCGACCATTGCCTTGACGAAGGTCGCTGAGGGGGTCATAGCCAGCATTGACCATGTTGAGAATCGACCCATCATACTCCGTTATGTGGCGTAGGCTACGATAATATCCTCCTAAAGTGAAGGTGTAGCCCCATGGCAATACACCATTAAGATTGAGGTGGAAGGCTTGGGCTGTCTGTGGCTTGAATACCCGCGAAGCATTGACTATATAGTCAGTGGGAAGTCCAGCCCCACTCTCTTTGATGAAATGAGTAGGTTGCATCACCATGCAATATCCCGCTCCCAGCTTTAGCCATCGAGTGAAACCCACTGAGAGGTCGAGATGAGGTAAGGGATAAGGTCGATTAAAGCCGCCGCTGCTGTAGTAGCTTAATCGCAGACCCGGACTTATAGTGAGCCAAGAGGATATTGGCCAGTCAATCGCTCCGTAAATAGCTGCGCTAAATGAATGGGTATGGAGAGGTGAGTATCTGTTCTTGTCGTATTGAGGAGTGAACCATGCCACTGTGCCATCCCAGCCACAGGTGAATTCTTTATAGCTCCATTGGGTAGCCTCTTCGAGCATCGTCACCGATGAGGGAAGGATGTATAGGTTGCCTCCTTGTTGCAGGTCAAAACGATTCCCATAGGCGCTGACTGAGAGCTGATGGCTCCAACGTGGATTGGCGAGTGAGAGCCCAGCCGCAAGATTGTGCCACCCCAACCGTCCATCGGCGCTATATCCTTCTTCTTCGAGGCGCAGACGGTCGTGGCTATAGAGAATGTCGGCTTGTAGAGTATAGTCGGAGGAGCCTATTATGGAGGTATACGTAGCGTTGATGTCCTGAAAACCGTAATGGAGCTGACTATGGTCGATGGCCAATGCGTTGCCAAATAGGAGATCGACGTAGGTGGCACGCCCCGAAAGCGTAAGCGAGGATCCGCCAGACCGCAGAGGTAGGCGGAGAGTGGCATGGCTATCAATAAGACCTGCGGTAGCCTCGAGGCTAATGACTGTATCGGTCAGCGCATTGTTGCTCGCCGAGAAGCAGCTCCCCACTATGTCGGGAGATGAAGCATAGGGTACAGGGGATAGCTGAAAGCTGTCGAAATGGGGGGTGTTAAACACAGAGAAAATCCCAAGCATATGCATGGGGTTGATCACTCTCACAGAGTTGATGGAGATATAGTTCTGCCACGATGAACACCCCTGGACATATAGGCCACCACCGATATCCCCGCCACTGCTCACTGCGGGCAGAGCCTGCAGAGCTTTTATGGGATCCACGTTGCCCATCAGTTGAGGAAGAGCTACAAGAGCTTGGCGGCTGATTGATGTAGATCCGTCGGTGGATGTCTTAAAGAGCCTGCGGTGGAGATTGCCCTTCACCTCTACGGTCTGCAGGTCAATCTCCACCGTATCTCTTGACTGAGCGCCGGCCAGTAGTGGCACGGCGCTCAGGGATAAGGTTAGTGAAATGAAAAGTTTACGTATCAAGGTCAACGGGCCATGTCTACTTGTCATCATCATCCTCGCTATCCACAATCTTCTCGTAGGTGTCGATAAGGTCGTCGTAGGAGGTTACGAGGTCGCCAAAGTTGGTCTTGTTGAAATATTCATCACCGTTGATAGCATAGCCTGTAAGGTCGGGGAAGGTGAGGATGGGCTGGAGTTCATAGTAATGTTCCACGCAGGTCATCTCTTCTTCTACCCACTCATCCGCCTCTTCGTCCCAGTAGCCTGAGGTATACCATGAATCGATATCGTCAAAGAGGTCAAAGGTGATATGGCCTTGCTGTTGCGATGAACCATCGTAGTAGAAAGTGACGTCGCAGTAGTTGTTGAGACAGTTCACTACGCTCAATATCTTAGCTTTCTCACCAGGATCGTCATAGGTGATTGTACCCTTGTCGGGGTCTACGGTGCGATCCCAAAGGTCTTCCTCTTCAGCGTCCATGGTCTCAAATACATAGTAGAGCTTGGAGATGCGTCCATAGAGTTGTAGCTCGCCTATCACATCAGCCACGGCTGAAGCGTTGATAAAGTGGTTGGCAATCAGCTGCTGGCGATCGCCCTTAATCCATACCCACTCATCGTTGGCCTCGTCGTAGTATTCGTCGTCGGTGGTCGACTCTTCCATCTCTGTGCGCCAACGCTCATAGTCGGTGAGGTTTACTCCATTAAGGCGTGCCACACAGGTGGCAAGCACATCGTTGCCCATCATCACCTTGACATTCTCCGATATGCCGTAGTTGTCAATAGTCGTCTGGCTTGTCACCTTAGCGGCATAGTTGGTGGCTTGAGCGGTTAGGTCGATGGCAAGGCTCTTGGCCTCATTGTCCACTGTGAAGTCGATATCCACACTTGCCAGCAGTTCTTCGCTCCGGGTGAGGGTGACCTTTACATGAGAAGGGATACGGCAGGTGAAGTCGCTCTCGATCCAGTCGGTTGAGGGGTCGCTAGTAGTCAAGAGGAATGTGCAGGCTGCGCCTTCCTTGTCGGTGAAATTCACTTGGAGGCCTTCAATGTCAGTGGAGGTACGTTCCCAGTGGCGACGTGGAGATTCTTGTGGCTCATAGACACCAAAGAAATCTTCGGCCTTCCATATATCCACGGCTGCATTAGTGGCTGCACGCGAGGCTGCCCCATTGCCTTGAGCGATAGCCTTGAGGGCACGCAAAGCCTTTACCATGGCGCTGTAGGAGGATGAACGCGAGAAGTCGTTGTCGTAGATGTCGTAATATTCATCCGGCACTTTGTATGACGCATAATGCTGGCAGAAATAGTCGATAGTCTTGATGAGCTTTGCGTGCTGATCAAGGTCAACCATGTCAAAACACTTCTGGCCTATGTCTACCAGGCGCTGTTTTTGCTGGTCGGGTGTAAGACCGAGCTCATCCACAGGTGCCTCAAAGGTGATATAGTCGATGTCGCTCAGCTGAATGCCTTCGCCATAACCAGTGATGTAGAGTATGTTGCCATCCGATGAGAAGCGCAGGTCCTCAGCCACGCCAAACGAATATTTCTGAAAATTGTCGCCTTTCTTGACGTAAAGGGCTTTGGGCAGGGCGGCTGTAGCTCCAAGAGCCAATGAGGATGCTAAGGTAAGGAGTAGAAGTCGGTTCATCTTACAGTGATTTTAGCTGTTTTACTTCCCATAGAGATCACGTAGATGCCGCCTTTCAAGGATGAAAGGTCGACCTTCATGCCAGTCTTGAGACCGGGGACACTGACCACCTCTGCACCCTGGAGGTCATAGACACGGAGCACCGTGGCTGTGGTGGCTCCGATTGTGAGGATGCCAGAACGATCCAACGCGAAAGCGTCGTCGGTAGTTTTTACGGTCTTAATGCCTACTGCGGGGTCATCGTCTTCATAGAACCCCATCTTTTCAACACCGGCCACTTCAACCTCGGTCACCGTCTGGTCACCCTTGAGTGCTGTCATCGAGCCGTTGTTGAACACCAAGCGATCAATGGTGTCGAGGTCTACAACCTTCACTGTGCCGTCCTTCTGCGTGATGTGCAGATACATCGACTCAGCTTGCATACCCAGAGCGCCCATTGCTACCATTGCTGTGAGTAATAACTTTTTAAGCATTGATGTGAAATTTAAGATAAATTATGAGATTTAAAAGTATATACCCCGCAAAGGTAAGCAATTATTAAATATCTATAACTATTTACGATGTTAAATATCGTCCTGACGCTGGGATTCTTTCTGAAGCACGTCGTCGTAGGGAATTACCAGAAAACTCACCGGACGTGTTGATAGAAAGGCTGTGGCATGTCGCGAGCCATAGTTCCAGTGGTGGATAAGGGAGGCAGGTATGTGTTCTGAAGGTAAAGGCTGAGTCTCATCGCAGTAATGGATGGTAAGCGCCCCATCGGGGTGGAGCTCCACCCTCTTGGTAAGGATCATGCGTCGCGCTTCGGGTGTCAGCAGGTAATAGACGTAGAGATTCACCATCACGCCTGGCACAATAAGAAAGGCCACTACCAGAGCCACAAAGAGCCACCGAATGTCTATCATGGCAAGTAGACTACAGGCTGATAAAGGGACAATGATTGTCCACCACCATCGCCCCCACCAAAAGCCAGCGGCCTCCTTAAGATAGGTGGCCGCTGGTGTGGTAAAGGGCTCTATAGCGAGATGCTGTGGCAGGTCATTCATCGAGCTTGTGGATTACGAGGCCTGAACGTAGCTTGGGCTCAAACCAGGTGGTCTTGGGTGGCATGATATTACCGCTATCGGCGATATCCATCAATTGCTTCATCGACACGGGGTAGAGAGCCAAGGCCACGGCCATTTCTCCTGAATCCACCCTGCGTTTCAGCTCTTTCAAGCCACGGATTCCTCCTACGAAGTCGATGCGCTTGTCGCTACGCAGATCGGTGATGCCGAGAATATCGCGTAGGATGAGGTCGCTCGAGATCGTGACATCGAGCACTCCTATGGGGTCGTTGTCGTCGTAGCGTCCAGGGCGTGCTGTCAGGGAATACCAATGGCCGCCAAGATAGAGCGAGAAGTTGTGGAGGCTTGAGGGATGATACACTTCTGTACCTTTGTCTTCCACTACGAAGTCCTTCTCAAGGCGCTTCAAAAACTCCTCTGGCGTGAGGCCGTTAAGGTCGCGCACCACGCGGTTGTAGTCGATAATCTTGAGGTGGCTTGCTGGGAAAGCAACTGCTAAGAAGTAGTTGTACTCCTCGTCGCCGCGATGGTGAGGATTTTGCTGAGCCTTTTCATTGCCTACAAGCGCAGCGGCAGCTGTGCGGTGGTGGCCATCAGCGATGTAGAGATAGGGTATGCGCGCAAATTCCTCAGTGATGGTGTTAATGATATCAGGGTCGGAGATTACCCAGAAGTGGTGGCCAAAGCCATCAGGGGCCACAAAGTCATATTCGGGCTTTTCGGCGGTGACAGTCTTAATCACTTTTTCGAGCACTTCATTGTCGGGAAAAGCAAAAAATACGGGCTCGATGTTGGCATTGTTGACGCGCACGTGTTTCATGCGGTCCTCCTCTTTGTCGCGGCGCGTGAGCTCGTGCTTTTTGATACGGCCCTCCATATAGTCGGCCACGTTGGCAGCTATGACGATGCCATACTGGGTGCGGCCATCCATCGTTTGAGCGTAGATGTAGTAGTGTTCTTCGGGGTCTTGTACGAGCCATCCTTTGTCTTGAAAAGCGTGGAAGTTGGCCACGGCACGCTCATATACTCGCGGGTCGTGCTCATCCACTTCAGGGCCGAAGTCGATCTCCGGCTTGATGATGTGGTAGAGCGAGCGAGGGTTGCCCTCCGCTTCTTGACGAGCTTCTTCGCTGTTGAGGACGTCATAGGGGCGCGATGCCACCTCCTCCACGAGTTCGCGGGGAGGGCGTACACCCTTGAAAGGCTTAACTTTTGCCATTGGTATTGTGATTTTGGGTTAAAGAGGTTGATAAGTTTTCAATCGGTGAATCGCTTAATCGCTTTAGCCATCAAGCGTTGGCGGAGTGATGGCGCTCGATGGTCTGCTTGCGGTCAGGCCCTATGGAGACAATGGTGATGGGCGTAGCAAGCTCTTTTTCGAGGAAGGCGATATAGTCGCGGAAAGCTTGAGGGAATTCCTCCTCGCTATGCATTTGGCTCATTGGGGTCTTCCATCCTGGCAGAGTCACGTAGATAGGCTTTAAGCTCTCCTCTTCGATGGAGAAGGGGAAGTCGTCCACACGCTTGCCGTCGATTTCATAGGCCACGCAGGCTTTGATTTCGTCAAAGTCGTCGAGCACGTCGCTCTTCATCATTATCAGCTGGGTGACGCCATTGATCATGATGGCATAGCGGAGAGCTACCAAGTCAATCCAGCCACAACGGCGTTCGCGGCCTGTGACAGCACCATATTCATGGCCCAAGTCGCGAATGCGCTTTCCAGTCTCGTCAAAGAGCTCGGTAGGGAAGGGGCCACTACCTACACGTGTACAGTAGGCCTTGAAGATACCGTACACTTCGCCTATCCGATTGGGAGCTATTCCCAAGCCTGTGCATGCACCAGCAGTGACCGTATTGCTTGATGTCACAAAGGGATAGGAGCCAAAGTCTACATCGAGCATTGTGCCTTGTGCACCCTCGCAAAGCACCGATTTTCCTTCACGCAGAGCTTTGTTGATGAGGTGTTCGCTGTCTACAAGCTCGTAGGTGCGCAGGTAGTCGATGGCAGCAAGCCATTTCTCTTCCAAGGCCGTGATGTCGGGCTCTTCGCCCATGGCCCGTAGCATGTCGAGATGGCGATTGCGAGCGGCCTCATATTTGGCTTTGAAGTTATGGAGTGTGTCGCCTACACGCAGGCCGTTGCGGCTCACCTTGTCGGTGTATGTAGGGCCTATACCCTTGCCTGTCGTCCCTATCTTGCTTCCTCCCTTGGCGCGCTCGTTGGCGGCATCGAGGAGGCGATGGGTGGGAAGTATGAGATGAGCCTTCTTGGAGATCTTGAGGAGATGGCGCAGGTCTACGCCACTCTTTTCAAGGGCTTCAGCTTCTTCGCGAAAGAGCACGGGGTCGAGCACCACACCGTTGCCGATGATATTGGTGCGTCCTTGCTGAAAGACGCCCGATGGTATAGAGCGGAGCACGTATTTTTTACCTTCAAACTCCAAGGTGTGGCCAGCGTTGGGTCCACCCTGAAAACGTGCCACGAGGTCATAGCGAGGGGTCAATACGTCTACTACTTTACCTTTGCCTTCATCGCCCCATTGGAGGCCGAGCAATACGTCTACTTTCATCTTACTAACAGAAATATATATTGGTCAGTGAATGTTTATTATTCTTATTGGAAGACTATTCTTTCTTCTTGCGCCTACTGCAACGCGCACATATACCGTAGATATATAAGTCGGTATACATGGGATGAAACTTGCCATAGCGCCGCGACGACAGCAGGGCATCAATCTCAGCGTCTTTTATCTCACGCACCTTCCCGCAGTGAGTACACACCAGATGATGGTGACTCGCCGGGCCTACAAGCTTCTCATACTTGGGAGGCTCCTTGCCGAAGATATGGCGTCGGGCCAGGCCAGCATCCACCAGTAGGGTCATTGTGTTGTAGACTGTGGAGAGGCTCACGTGGTAGCCTTCAGCCTCGAGCGTGGCATGGAGGTCGTCAATGCCAAAGTGAGAGTTAGTGGCCATCACTTTTTCAAGGATGGCAAATCTCTCAGGGGTGCGCCTCAACTTGTGTTGTAGCAAGTATTGAGTCAACACCGCCATAGCTGCATTGAGGTTTTTTTCGTCGCTCATTGTGAAGGCCAGACTATACAAATGTAGCCACAAAATTAAGCAATCCGTGGGATATTGCAAAACTTCCGCCTTTAATTCGGCTGCAATTTCCCTACGGACTGCTTTCTATCCCTCTATGCGCAGCTCTATCTCTCTATGCGCAGCTCTATCCCTCTATTTAATATTCTCTCTCACCTCGGTGAGAAAGGCTTTCATAGCTGGAGTGTCTCTGCGCTGGATGATGTCTTGGAGCTCGCTCAGACGCTCCTGTATCTTTGCTATTTGTCCAGGGGTCTCAGGATTGAAGAGTATTTCGCTTAGCAAGAAGTCGTCTTCGCTCAACACTCCTCTCGCTATAGCCATATGGCGCTTAAAGGTGGTGCCAGGGGCGTCTTGATGCTTCATTACCGAGCCAAACACCAAGGTGGAGGCAAAAGGGATGCCAATGGAGTAGGCCACTGTCTTGTCATGTTCCTCAAAGCTATACTCCTCGATGTGGAGGTGAAGGCTTTGGTAGAGGTCTTTGAAGAATACGCGCCCCAGATGGTCGCCTTCAGTGATGATAATGGCATTCTCGTTGGCCAGATTGCTCAGCGAGGCAAACGTAGGGCCAAACATTGGGTGGGTCGACACAAAGCGGTGGCCACTACGTGCGTAAAAGTCTGGCAATCCTGTCTTCACCGATGAAATGTCGCTGATGATACAATTGGCGGGGAGGTGGGGGAGGGCTTGTTCAAAAGCGCTAATGGTATACTTCACCGTAGCGGCATTAATGACCAATTCGGGCTCGAAGGCATCTATTTCGTCAAGGCTCTGCATCCTCAACGCGTTAAAGGAGAATCTCAAGCGTCGTGGATCGGGGTCATAGACAGCCACCTCGTGGGTAAACGATAAGAGGTCGGAGAAGAACGAGCCCATCTTGCCGGCCCCTAAGATGAGTATTTTCATTTTGCGCGATCGTTAAGCACCTCTATCTGCTGGCGTACCGACTCCTCGTGGATGGCCAATAGCACAGTCTTCATAAAGTCGATACTCATACCCATCTCCTTGCCCAACTTCTCGCGGGTGTTGAGAAGGTCGTTGAAGCGGTTGGCTTGCACCACGGGCATTCGGTGTTCCTTTTTGTATTGACCTATTTCTCTCGACACACGCATACGCTTGCTGAGCACCTCGAGTAGTTCGTTGTCTATCTGGTCGATCTGTTGGCGTAGGAGTGTGAGGCTCTCAGTGGTCTGCTTGGTGTCGCGCACTACCAGGGTGTTGAGTATGAAGTTGAGTATCTCGGGGGTGAGCTGCTGCGCGGCGTCGCTCCAAGCGCAGTCGGGGTTGCAATGGCTCTCGATGATGAGGCCGTTGAAACCCATGTCGAGAGCCTGCTGGGCCAGTGGGGCTATCAGTTCACGCTTGCCGCCTATATGCGAGGGGTCGCAGATGATGGGCAGATTGGGGAAGCGCAGACGCAGCTCTATGGGGATATGCCACTGGGGCATGTTGCGATAGAGATGCTTGCCATAGGTGCTAAAGCCACGATGGATGGCTCCCAAACGACGTATGCCGGCGTTGTAGATGCGCTGCATAGCGCCAATCCATAGTTCGAGGTCGGGGTTGACGGGGTTTTTCACCAATACTGGGATAGCGATGCCGGCTTCTTGGAGGGGATCGGCC
>JAJBVL010000107.1 GCA_020859845.1 Bacteroidales bacterium | reverse complement strand
GAATATTTTTATTAAAGTCGCTAAAATTATGGACTATTTTGAGAGTTTGTGTAGCAATAATAATTGTTGTACTTTTGCCAGAAAAACTAATATTAATCGTTCCCATTCCAAATTATAATTCAAAATAGTTCCTCATGGACATACTAAGGCATATGCATGATTTCTTCTTGTTACATCAAGAAGAACTCGTAGAAAAATATGGTGGCCGATACATAGCGATAGTAGGCGAGGCCGTAGTAGGCTCGTATGATACCCTCAGCGAAGCTTATTTCAAAACCATTGAGAATTATCCTCTGGGGTCTTTCCTTCTTCAGCACTGCATCCCAGGGAAGGAGGCTTACACTTGTACTTATTATTCTCCGGTTTTTGAATCAAAAGAATAGGCTGTGAAGAAGCAGATAATGATGGCGATGACTTTATCGCACGAGGCAAGGCTCTTGAGATTAATCACTTCGTGCCATATTGCTTTACCTTCGCATGAGGGCAAACAGGTGGAGGCTTTAGAGTTTAATGCTCTGTGGGACACAGGCGCCGAGCGTACGACCATAACTAATAATGTCGCATCTCTTCTAGGGCTTAAGCCTGTGGGGTTAGTAAACATAGCCCATGCTCAAGGAGAAAGCATAGTTAACCAGTATATGGTCGATATTTTTCTTCCCAACAAAGTTAGGGTCAACTCGATTCTCGTTAACGAGGGCATCCTAAAAGATTTTGACGTCCTCATTGGAATGGATATTATTTCTCTGGGTGACTTTGCTCTCACCAACAGGGATGGGAAGACGGTGTTCTCTTTCCAGATGCCTTCTACGCATCTGTATGACTTCGTTAAGCAAATCAACACTCAGAGGGCAAAACAGACAAAAGCGAAAAAACGCAACCCAAGATATTAACCCATCATAATATTTTTTGTAAATTTGCAGCGCATGGGGCGTGGGGCTGGGAAACCTACCGACGCCCGAAAAAGCAAGGCCTCCCCCTGCCATTGGCGAGGGAGGTCATTTTATTACCTCAATCCTATCTTTATCTCCTATAACGCATATAACTTCTTTGATAGACGAACCAGCTTTTTGTTCTGCTACCAACGCTTCTTTCACCTTGAAAGAGTCAAATAAGGTTGAGGTATGGAAATACATTATTACACTATCTGCTTTAATTGAGCTGTGATTATTAAACTTTCTTATTTGCTTAACCTTGTTATTCAAGGCGTTGTGTATCGTATTAGGGCCTGTCTCTGTGATGGATTTTATATCCATAGGCTTTCCATTAGTAAGTGAATCAAGAATAGAAAGTAGTTGTTTGCTAGAATCGATAACCTTTTCATCTACGAGAATACAACTGTACCCCCTCTTATAAAGCACATTTTGGCATAGAAGTTCTAAATCTTTGCCCGTGTAACCCTCAAAAGTCTCGGTAGAGAAATACTTCCTTTCCTTCGCGTGAATGGCTGGAGTCTCAACATGGGATTTGTGGCGTCCCTTCAATCCCCCTGTCTCCTCATCGAAAAGCACATCTATGTAATCTGAATTGTTCTTGTATTGTTCATACTCTCTGCGGTGCTCCTCTATCCTCCTGCGGCGCTCGCCATCGTCACCACCGTCATCTCCGTCACCTCCTAGGGCAGTCGCGTTGTCCTTCGGGGGCTTGTTGCCTCCGTTGCCAGTTGACACCATGTCCTTCTCGAAGTCGTAGCCGTCGAGGATCTTCTGGTATACCTCGCGGTTATGCTCGATGAAGTAGGGGTTCTGCTTGCCCTCGCTCCAGCGCCGCTCTATCGTCTCGGCGTTGTCCCTGCACCACCGCTTGTAGGCCTCGGGGTAGTCGCGCACGGCCTCCCCCTTCGGCTTGTATTCCTCACCCCTCATCGCGGCCTCGGTCATCCGCTCCATCTCGTCCTCGTCCACCATGATGGGCGTGACGTAGCAGAAGCACTGCGGGTGCCAGCCCTCGAAGCGGAAGTCCTTCGGATAATCCCCTGCCAATTCATCGCAGATGTCGTAGACTGGATGCTTGGCCGAGAGCTGCACGCGCTGCCCCACGACGAAGTCCATGCGCTGCCAGCGCTCGTGTTCGGCGTTGCGGTAGGCCATGTTGGTCTCGGTGCGGGCCAGCCTCATGGCGTTGCGCGCGGCCGACTTGTAGACGCCCCTGCCCACTTTGTAATCGTCCTTGTCGTAGTCCTTGAAGCGCAACCTGCCCTCCTCGTCGCGGTAGGCCTTCTTCCATTTTCTGCTCCACTCGATTTTCTTGCCGATCACGTTTCCCTCATCGTCCTTGACCTCGGTTTCCTTGACCTTGTATCTGAGTCTGCGGAACATCAAGTCTGGGTCGTTGAGGTACTGGCGCACCCTGCGCGAGATGTCCTGCGCAGACGAACCCTCACCCATCGATACCGTCAGAGCGGCCTCCAGTTCCTCCCTCTGCTGCCTGACTGATTTCCACACTCGGTCGCTTAGGTTCATACCTCTTTCCGAGCGGTTGATGAAAGCGTCCATTGCCGCTGTGTTGCGCTGGGTGTAGGCTCTGAACATCGGCGTGTCCATCACCTTTTTCCCAAAGCAGGACTTGACCAAAGCATCGCACTCGCTGTTGGCTTGATTCCATTCGAGCTTGATTCCCTGCTTGATTGCAGCCGTGGCCAGCGAGTGCATTCGGCGAAAGATTGCTTCGACCTCGGCTTGCACTTTCTCTGTGTCGCCATCAAACGAGTACATGATACCCTTGTCCAAATCTGGAACTTTCTTCTTTAGTTCCAAGATTTGATTCACTGATGCGGCGAAGATTTGGCGGACCTTCTCGGCGTAGGCGTTTGTGCGCTGCAGTCTCGCCTGTTTCTCCTTCTGTGGGTCTGTCTTGGCCATTAGTGGTGAATTTGGCGGTTTTTTGCGTTTTAAAGCGTTTTTGACGTTTGGGCGATAACCTATCAATCTTCCTCTGAATCCTCGTTAGAATCGATTAAAACAAGCGTGTCGTCAGAATCTTTGATTGTCACCACTCCCTGCATATCTCGCCATCGACTATGCAGTCGGGCTGGAGGTACGCGGGGAGTTCGATTGCTATCTTGGGCTTAGTCCATTCCATTTGTCTTATTCTCCACGCCAATCTTTAATCAGTTCGACAATGAGGCCTATTAACACGGCTAACATAACTACCAGCAGTATTCCGTAGACCCACTTGCCCCACAATGGAATCGTGCCGCCGCAATGATAGATAGGCATAGGCATCGGTATGATTACGTTTCCAATCATTCTTCTTCGTCTTTGGGTTTGGCGCTTGGCGATTGGGCCACGCCCTGCTTCATGTCCTCCTCGCCCTCGGCCTCGAACAGCCCGAAGAGCTGCGACTGCTTGCGCTGCTTCACCTCGGCCTCGCCTTCGATACGCTCCTTCTCCACGATGGGGTTTATCTCGATGGCGGTCTGCTCGGAGAGGATTCCCGCGTCGAAGGACTTGATGATGTTGTCGAGGTCGCTGGCCACGTCCTCGTCGTCGGCGATCGAGAAGCGCTTTATCAGGAAGTCGGGGATTCCAAGCTCCTTGGCCTTTGCGGCGATTGCGGACCTGCGCTCGCTGGCGAGCTTCTCTGCCTTGAGGCTGGCGTTCTCCTTCTTGAGGGCTTCCAGCTGGTTCTGGAATGACTTCGCCCATTCGGGCATCTCGTCCGCTTTTGCATTGTCTTGGGGTTCGTCGTCGCCATCCTCCTCGCGTGCGGAGCGGCGAGCCGAAATCTCCCTGTTGACCCTTCGCGTCACTTCCCCCTGCATCGCCTTGGCGAAGGGGACGAGCGAAACGGCCTTGTCTTCGATGTC